>JALQWE010000162.1:0-4230 GCA_023258825.1 Planctomycetaceae bacterium
AGGGTGCTGCGCACTATTGGTTCCTGACCCCTTTTCTGAAGCTTACGGCATCAGGCGAGGGCGGGCTCGAGCACGTCCTCGGTGGAGAACACGAACGGATCGCTCCAGAAGTCGTTGTTGTCGGAATCCTGCACATGCAACTGAACCAGATCACCTTCGACCGCCACGAGGGTCACGGTCAAACTGCCAACCAGAACGGATTGTCCGGGCACGAGGTCAATCTGATGAAGCTGCATGGGGTAGAAACCTGTGAGAAGGGGACACAACCGTGTGCTGGCTTGCCTGATACGAGTGATCAGTGATCAAGGGGGATGAGCGGGTTGTGGAGACGAGCCGATTCTGAGCGAACTTCGGCAGGTGCAGAGAATCAGCAGAACGCCGACATGAACTCTGCCTGCCAAGCACTGAAGATCGCTGAGAGATGTGAAATGTGAAGATGTCTTTATACCGATGAATTCCAGGTTCATCAATTCCAGGTCGCAACTCTTCGCAAGGTTGACTGACCTTTTTTCTGGCAACAAAAAAAGCCTTGACGGACTTTCTTTCTGCCGAAATGTTTTTCTCAGTTTCACACGTGTTGACCAGGGGGACTTCGCACGCTGCGTCGGACGCGATACAACTCAGTCAAGTAGAAATCTTCCCACTGACTCTGCCAGACACGGTGCGTGACAGCGCGGGCAAACCGCCCTCGTTATCAAATCGGTCGAAGAGCGCTGGGCAGCGAGTGTTCTGACTCATGAAT
The DNA here is from genome assembly GCA_023258825.1 of Planctomycetaceae bacterium. Classification (GTDB taxonomy): domain Bacteria; phylum Planctomycetota; class Planctomycetia; order Planctomycetales; family Planctomycetaceae; genus SXXK01. The sequence continues at coordinate 743 of JALQWE010000162.1, forward strand.
TCATGATCTCCGGAAGGCAGGCAGTCAATGACCATGGCCGACAGCACCAACCCGTTACTGATATCCAGTGGCCTTCCGGCATACGATCAGATCCAGGCCGAGCACATCGTGCCAGCGGTGCATGAGTGGTTGCCTCGGTGTCGGGACATCCTGCGAGGGATTGAGGCGCTGGAAGAGGCAACATGGGACGGCCTGATGCGTCCGATGGAGGAGATTGATCTACTGTTTGAATACGGATGGTCTCCTGTGGGCCATCTGCTCAGCGTGGCCAATTCCGAGGCACTGCGTGCGGCTCATGACGAAGTGATGCCGGAGGTGGTGGAGTTCGGACTGGAGTTACGTCAGAGTGAGGCCGTGTATCGTCGCCTGCTGGCGATTCGCGCGTCGGCAGAATGGATGGGATTCAGTAGTGCGCGGCAGCGGATCATCAGTCGTATGATCCAGAGTGCTGAGCAATCGGGAATCAGCCTTTCCGGCGCCGATCGGGAACGGTTCAACAAAATTGAGCAGGAACTCTCACAACTCTCGAATGACTTTTCCAATCATCTGCTGGATGCCACGAAAGCCTGGTTCCTGGACCTGACGCGGCCGGAGGAAGTGGATGGACTGCCGGCCAGCCTGCTGCGACTCACCGCCGCCGCATGGTCACGAGCGCTGGAGCATCATGACCTGCCGCCGGCGACAGCGGAGTCAGGCCCATGGCGGATCACTCTGGACCAACCGTGCTTCGGGCCATTTATGGAGCACAGCCGCAGCCGTCCGCTGCGTGAACAGGTCTATCGCGCGTACATCACGCGGGCTGGTTCCGGGGACACGGACAATTCGCCGCTGATCAGGCAGATCCTGAGTCTGAAGCGTGAGCAGGCTCGGTTACTGGGCTATGACAACTATGCGGACCTGAGTCTGTCGCGGAAGATGGCTGGGGACGTTGCTGCGGTTCAGCAGATGTTTGATCGTCTGCTGCAGGCGTCCCTGGATCCCGCGAAAAAAGAGCTTGAAGAGATCACCGCGCTGGCTCAGGCGCACGGTCACGAAGGATCGCTGGCGCACTGGGACGTGCCATTCTGGGCTGAGCGACTGCGGGAGCAACGATTCGCATTTACGGATGAGCAGCTGCGTCCCTATTTCTCACTGGATCGAGTGCTGAGCGGGATGTTCGAAGTCTGTCACTGGCTCTTCGGAATTCGCGTGCAGCGTTGTGACCGAGTCGCGCCGTCATGGAACGCGGATGTGCGTTATTATGAGGTGTTCGATGAGGCCAATCGGCAGATCGCGGGATTTTATCTTGACCCGTATTCGCGTCCGCAGAACAAGCGGGGCGGCGCATGGATGAATGACTGTGTGACGCGTTCAGTCAGCAGCGAGCGAATTCGGCTGCCGATCGCCCACCTCGTCTGCAACAGCACACCGCCAACCGGCGACGTGCCTTCGCTGATGACGTTTCGAGAGGTGGAAACGTTGTTTCATGAATTCGGACACGGCCTGCAGCACATGCTGACCGTCGTGGACGAGCGGGATGCGGCCGGGATCAATGGCGTGGAATGGGACGCCGTGGAATTGCCAAGCCAGTTCATGGAATACTGGTGCCTGCACCGTCCGACGCTGATGAAAATGGCACGGCATTACGTGACGGGGGAAAGTCTTCCTGAGGATCTCTACCAGAAGCTGCGGCAGGCGCGCACCTATCGGGCGGCCACTCAGATGCTGCGTCAGTTACAACTGGGAATGACGGACATGTCCCTGCATTCCGGCTATAACCCCGACGGGGACGAAACCCCGTTTGACGCGGAGCGGAGGATTCTGTCCATAACGAGCCTGCTGCCGCCGTTACCGGAAAATCGATTCCTCTGCTCCTTCCAGCACATTTTTGCTGGCGGGTACTCAGCCGGATACTACAGTTACAAGTGGGCGGAGGTTCTGAGTGCTGACGCATTTGCGGCCTTTGAGGACGCCGGGCTCGACAATGACCACGCCATGCAGCGTGTCGGACGTCAATTCCGGGACTCCATCCTGGCTCAGGGCGGCAGTCGTCATCCCATGGAAATCTTCAGGGACTTCCGTGGCCGTGACCCGGATCCAACGGCGTTGCTCAGGCATTGCGGACTGTCGCAGTAGGCGTCTTCTGAGTTTGGACGTGCAGGGGAGGAACAGGCGAGTGGGAATCCCGGCAGAGTCTTCAGAGGTTTTCCGGTCATTGCTGTTCGGCAGGAACTGGAAATTGAGCAGAAAGTAGTGGAGGCATCGATGCAGAGTCCTTCGGAAAAGCACTTCGATGTGATTGTCATCGGCACCGGCCCCGGTGGTGAAGGGGCCTCAATGGAGGCCACGAAACAGGGGAAACGCGTATGTGCTGTGGAGCGGATGCCGTCCATCGGTGGCGCCTGCACGCACCTGGGCACAATCCCCAGCAAGTCGCTGCGCGCAGCCATCTACCGCCTGATGGACGTCAACTCCTCCGCCATCTTCAAACAACTGGGCATCAATCTCACGATCAGCTTTCGCGATCTGCGCCGCAGTGCTCAGTCTGTCATTGATCAGCAGGTCAGCATGCGGCGCAGTTTCTACGATCGCAACAATGTTGAGGTGCTGGCAGGACAGGCGAAATTTCTGGACCCGCACCGGATTCAGGTGGAACACGAAGACGGCAGCACGACCATCGCACACGCCCGGAACTTTGTGATTGCGACGGGTTCCCGCCCGTATCGCCCACCGGACATCGACTTCAACCATCCGCGAGTTTTTGACAGCGACACGGTGCTGAATCTGCCCGAAACCCCACGCAGCATGACGATCTACGGGGCTGGGGTAATCGGCTGTGAATATGCGTCGATGTTTCGCAACCTGCAGGTCAAACTGAATCTCGTCAACACCCGCCCGAGGATGCTGGAATTCCTCGATGACGAAATCTGCGACGCGCTGGCCTATCACATGCGTGATACCGGTGTACGTATTCGGAATAACGAAACGTTTGACCGACTGGAGACATTTGATGACCACGTGGTGCTGCACCTGAAGTCCGGCAAGCAATTGAAAAGTGACGTGCTGCTGTGGGCCAACGGACGCACCGGGAATACGGATGGGCTGGGCCTGGAAAACGTCGGGCTGCAACCTAACCACCGAGGGCAGCTGGACGTCAATGAGAATATGCAGACCAGTCAGCCGCATATCTATGCGGTTGGGGATGTGATCGGCGTACCGGCACTGGCCAGCGCAGCCTACATTCAGGGTCGATACGCAGCTCGGCATCTGGGCGAGGGTGGTGCTGAAACGATTCGGATCAGTGATATTCCGGCAGGCATCTACACCAGCCCCGAGATCAGCAGTATCGGCAAGACAGAGCGAGAATTGACTGACGCCTGTGTGCCCTACGAAGTGGGGCACTCCATGTTTAAGAATCTCGCCCGCGCCCAGATCATGGGACGTCCCGTGGGCATGCTGAAGATCCTGTTCCATCGCGACACGCTGGAAATCCTTGGTGTGCACTGCTT
>JALQWE010000162.1:4240-7690 GCA_023258825.1 Planctomycetaceae bacterium
AACGCCAGTGAGATTATCCACATTGGGCAGGCCATCATGACCCAGCCTGCTCCCCATAATTCTCTGCTCTACTTCATCAACACGACCTTCAACTACCCGACGATGGCGGAAGCCTATCGCGTGGCCGCACTGAACGGATACAACCGCGTTCACTGACGCTCACACTCGACGCCGGTGCGTTTTAAGTTGGGGTGGGTTGACCGCGTGTCGGAGGGTATCTCCGGGCCACCTCAGCGATGGGAATGCAGCTGGTTTGGTCGCCAAATCCGGGTGAGTTTTCGTTCTGCAGTTGGATTTTGAAGACTTTTCCGGGTTTTCCTGCGGGATTTCCGAAAAATGCGGGATGGATTCCGACGATCTTCCAGATAGAATTCGCAGACGGGGCACTGGGTGGCGGTCTTTCATGGCGTCCCCAGCTGAACTTCCCGGGGTGGACCACCTGCAGGTCTTCCGGAAACAGTCACGGTGTGCTGCAGAGATCTGACAGAGTCCGTGGCCGCGTTGGTATTTGTTCCCGGTCTTCCAATCACAGTGTGCGACGTGTCCGGCCGAACAGGTGGCAGGCGTAACACACGGGAGCTGCAAGGTATGATGTCCGTCGTCCGTTCCACCGTGGTGATCCTGTTCGCGGCAAGCGTATTCTGCATCAGCAATACAGCGGCGTTTGCCCAGTCGGGTGGCGGAAACAGTGGATTCAGCGGTAGTGGGTTGTCTGGCTCAGGCCTGAGCGGTCTTTCCTCGTCGAATATTTCCTCGCTGAAGAGTTCTGCAATTTCCGCTTTGTCCTCATCCGGGGTCAGTGGTCTTTCGGGGCTGTCCGGACTTTCCGGCCTGTCCGGACTGTCCGGGTTATCCGGACTGTCAGGTCTTAGCGGTACCTCCGGACTTAACGGATCCTCTTCCACATCGCGAACCAGCACCACAGGAACGTCGGGGACAAGTTCATCCGGCACATCGACCAGCGGCACCGGAACAACTGGTACCGCCGGCGGCAGCAATAATTCCGCAGCGGCGGGCTTTGGTGGCGGAGGTGGTGGCTTTGTCGGCGGCAACCAGACTGAGAACTTTGTGGGTGCCAGCCAGCAGCAGCAGGGCACTCGGGGTAACACGAACAGGCAGTTCCAGTTTCAGGCAGCGCAGAACAATTCCATGCAGGGCGGCGGGCAGTCTTCCGGCACACCTCGCCAGGTCAAGACAGCCCTCCGTGTGAATTTCTCCTTCCCAGCAACTGCTCAAGCCCGCTCTCAGGGAAAACTCGCCGCTTCCAACGCTCCATCTCTCGATCGTTACGTGGCACGATATCCGGATCTGTCCGGTATCTCCGTTGACCTGCAGCCAAACGGTGTGGCGATTCTCTCCGGCCAGACAAACACGGCTGAGAACCAGAAGCTGGCCGAAAATCTGGTGCGTCTGCAACCAGGTGTACGTCGCGTCGACAATCAGACCAGCCTGAAATAGTCGGCTGGATTCCTAACGCCAGCGATCCATTACCGGCCGAAATACAAAATCGGTCGGGAAACAAAGATGCTGGTCATTCGAGGCAACGCCCACCATTCGGTTACCCGGCGACGTACTTTGCCAGCGGCACAGAGGATATGATTGCGCGACGCTTTCCAGGTGATGGATTTCGCGGTGAAAACGCGGAAAGGACCAGTTGGCTCCGCGAATGGCCACTCGATCGCTGGCTAAATGGCAAATCGCGACAACAGCTGAAGATATGCCATTGAGTTGCCAGCGCTCCGACGCCTCGTGGACTGCGAAGATCCACCGACTCTGGTTTTGCAACGGGGCCGTCTACGTGTTTCCGGAACGTATGTTTCTCATGGTGCCACGGTTGCTTAGCCTGCGACCACTACGGCCTCTACAGGACGTCGACGGAAACGGGCCAGTGCAGCATACAGCAGCGTCATTACCAGGCACAGTCCAGCAAACACATCACCGAACCTGGTGTACAGGGACGTTCGCGGATCGAGGGGAACCTGCCCGGAAATGATCCCGGAAAACTGTCGGTGCCAACGTCCGGTCGACGGATCACGCATGGATTTCAGTTCCGTGAACACCGGAGCCGACTGCAGGGGTTCCTCCATTCGCAGAATGCGGTCCGGCTCGCGGATCCTGCCATTGCCATCGATGAAAGCCGAAATTCCGCCGTTGACGGCACGCACCATGGGAATGCGATTCTCGACACATCGAAAGGCTGCCGTAATCAGGTGCTGGTCCAACTCACTGCTGCCGCGGAACCACGCGTCATTGGTCAGATTGATCAGCAGGTCGGTGGGCAGGCCTTCCGGACTTTTCTGGTCTGCCATACGACGCACAAGGTGCGGCACTGTGTCTTCAAAGCAGATCAAAGGGGCCGCATTCCAGCGCCCGTACTGAAACAGCTGCACGTCGGAACCGGCACTGATACCGAATCCGGCCCCAAAGGGAGTGAGTTCGCTGAGCCACGGAAAGAGATCCCGCAGCGGAATGTATTCGCCGAAGATCACTCGATGTATCTTGTCGTAGCGAGCCACATAGCCAAGATCGGGACGCACAAAGGAGGCCGAGTTGTAGATCTTCGTGCCCGTCTTCTCAGCCACGATGGCTTCCAGCCCGATCACAAGTGCTGCACCGACACCCTGGGCATGTCCAGTCAGACTTTTCTGAACTTCCTCGTTGCGAAATGGTTCAACCAGCAGGGAGGCCTCGTTGCCATATTCCCTGAGAACGTCCAATGGAATCCGGGCCAGGATATCATCGTCACTCACACCGTCCGCAACCGTCCTTTCAGCCCATGGAAACATGGTTTCCGGCCAAACCACAAAATCCGGCTGCAGGGGAATCGCATTCTGCATCAGCGTATTATGAACACGAAAGCGTGTGAGTGTCAGAGTGCTGTCGTGCTTCAGCTCAGGAGTAAAGTTTCCCTGAATCAGTGAGACCACGGGACCGGCAGGAAAGTCCGCGGGAGGCGTTTGACGCCATGCGCCATAAACGAGGACGGTCAGCACAACAAGGGGCGTCGCCAGCAGCGGAAGTCTGGACTCACAGTCTGCAGCGGAGCCGACGTCCAGCTGAATCTTCTGCAGTAAGCGGCCGGGAATCTGCATCGCGAGAGTGGCTGCGACAAGTGCCACGACAAAGCTGACGCCGTAGGCCCCGGTAATGTCCGCAATCTGAATCAGTGAAGTCCAGCGATACTGGGAGTGGCCGAGGTAGTACCATGAGAACCCGGTGAGCAGATGGGCGCGGGCGTATTCCAGAGCTGTCCAGACAATGGGCCCGGCCAGCCACAACGGCAAGCCCCCACGCACGACTCGGCGGGTCAGCAACACAAACACCGGTAAGAACAGACCGACCCAGGCAGCGAGCGCAACAAGTGCGAGGTACATCGCGGGGTGGCCCAGCCGCATCCACTGCAGCGTCGCGATTCCCCAGATGAATCCAGCCAGCCAGATTGCAGCAAAC
>JALQWE010000163.1:0-7366 GCA_023258825.1 Planctomycetaceae bacterium
ATCTGTTCCGGCTGTGCCCGAGTGATTTCGGTGGCTTCACGAAGTAATGGCATGCCAATTCCCAGCAGCTCCTGAAAGCCATTCGCGTACTGCCCTGCGATAAAGTCGCGTTCCGCGGCCAGAATCATGCAGTCCCTCAGAGTGAGACTGGGCGCACTGGCCACGTCCTGCTCTCCGGCTTCGCCAAGTCCACCGGGGTTCGCCAGTCGAATCGCCTCATACACCAACTGGCTATCCTGCAGCGTTGTCCCGGCCAGCACCTGCTCGACGCCGTCAATCAGTGACCGCTCCGGATCGACTGCGGCCAACGGTGCGATCAGCAGAATAATGCCCAGATTGGTGTTGTGATCCACAACGCGGCGTGTCGCACGCACAGCCTGCAGAATGGTCTCGCCCAGTGAATGCTGCTGAGCCTTCGCGATGATCGGGGCGATCGCTGACGAAGACTGCAGAAAGTCTCGCACCGATGCCCCCATGAACTCGCGACCTGGACTCACGTTGCCAGGCTTCGGGCTCAGAACCTCCATCCGGCACGCGGCATGAATCCAGAACTGAAGTTGCTGTTGCCAGGGAGTCACTGCAGGGCCTCAACCTAAAAGGGAATTTGTAAGGGGAATCTGTCCAAAATCATTTCTCAATGCAGCGCGGCTGCCATGGTCGGATCACGACCTGCTCAACAACTCACCACGTCGTCCCGTTGCGCAACGCAGCCTGGGGCACAAACTATCGTTCCGGTGGTTTTCGCAGGATGAATTTGCTGCGGGAAAGTTTGCAAATCCCGCGAAATCTTCGCTGCCAGACAGTCTGCCTTCGCCGAGATTCCGAACTTTTGTGGGGCCAGCGCACCGCGACCCGTGTCGCCCAACCCGCCGTGATGTTGGCATTCTATTAGATACTGGGGTGAATGGGGAATCTGCGGGGCAACGCGAATGCCGGCGGATGGCTGGATTTCGTCCCCAATTTTCACGTGTGACGCAGGCTGCCAATGAAGGTCTGCCTCATTCCGCAGTCAGCCAAAAACGTGCAGGATCTCCTCCGGATCGGCGAGGCACACCCGCTACTGATTTGTGGCTTTAAAGCCAGAAGAATCCGATATTTTCCCGCGTTTTCTCGTTTTTTCGAGGAATCATCACAGCTGAGAATCGGTGGGGCGGGCGACCGATTTTCATGGCATTTAGCAGCCGGGACGTTCACCGCGGCACACTAGATGTTGCACGCGGGGCGGGGTGTCCGGTCAGGTATTGCAGGCTCCAATGGACCATTTCCAGGGTTGCTCGGTCGGCCCGGTTCCTGAACTCGTCAGGCGAGTTGCGGTGTTGTGCGCAGCAGTCTTGACCCACTTTTCAAAGAGCGTGACAATGGGGGCAGCCCGGGATGTCCTGACGGGATTCAGGCCGTGTTCATCGGAACGACCTGACAGACTCTGGTAGCCGTCCCTGCAGGGGCGACAATTGTGCGACCTGAGTGACCCTGCCGGGACGAATTCCCTGAGAGCGGCTCAAAAGCATATCGGAAAGATCCATGAGCGAACCAGTTCCGTCTGACGAAAATTTGCGCAAGGTCCGCGAGCGTGTGATGCAGCTGGCGCGTGAGATCGAGCAACTCTCCGGGCAGGAACTGCCGCCTCCGCAGTTCTTTCAGGAGTTCCTGACGCGGGTTGTCGCGGCCATCGGGGCCCGAGCTGGTGGTGTCTGGCTGCTGGACGACAGTGGTCGTCTGGGGCTGGCCGCACAGGTTAATCTGGAGCAGACCGGCCTGGGCGAGCGTCCCGGTGCCATGTCGCTCAATGAGCGCCTGCTGTTGGATGTGCTGCAGACAGGCGAAGCCCGCACGTTGACTCAGGGCGGCGAGACGCAGCTGCCCACCGAGCATGTGCTGGTGCTGTCGGCCATTCACAAGGAAAAGAAGTGCGTCGGCGTTGTGGAGTTGTTTCAGCGTCCCGATGTGCCTGTGAAAGCCCAGTCCGGCTACATGCAGTTTCTGGAACAGATGTGCGGCTACGCCTCAAGGTTTGCTGAGGGTCGGCGTCGCGCCCCGACGGAGTCCGCCGATCTGAAGAGTCAGTTCTGGACAGAGTTTGAACAATTCACACTCCGTATGCAGCGTTCGCTGAACGAGCAGGAAGTGGCCGACGCCGTGGCCAGCGACAGCCGTTCACTCCTTGGTTGCGATCGTGTCTCTGTGGTCACCAAAAAAGGCCGCAGTGTCCAGGTGCGGGCGGTGAGCGGACAAAGCAGCGTGAATGCTCGCGCGAATCTGATCGCGGCCATGGCAAAGCTGGCCAGCCGTGTCATCGACATGGGCGAATCACTGATCTACACCGGACGCATCGAAGGACTGGCGCCGCAGGTCGAAGAACCCCTGGCGGCGTTCGTTCAGGAGAGCGGTTCCCGCATGGTGATGCTGGTTCCGACGTTCGAAAATGTTCCGATGGTTCGCAAGCAGGGAGAAGAAGCGGATCGCGAACAGAAAAAGAAGCGAGTCCGCGCTACGGGCTGCCTGGTGATCGAACAGATTGCCGAATCAGAACCCTCACCACAACTCGAACAGCGGGCCGAGCTGATTGCTGATCATGCCGGCGCAGCCCTCTGGAACTCCAGACGTCATGGACGCATCTTTGGACTGAGTCTCTGGACGGCCCTGGGCTCCACGCTCGAATGGGTCCACGGCCGAAAACTGATGATCAGCCTCGCGGTGCTGACCGTGCTCTCCATCGTGATCGCGGCGATGGCGTTCATTCGCGTGGACTATCCCGTCACCGCGGAAGGCAAACTGATGCCGGTGGAACAGCATGCTGTCTTTGCCACCTGGGATGGGCTGATCACTCATGATGGATTGCAGGTGGATGGCAATCAGAAAGTCGCCCGTGGTGACCTGTTGCTGGTGCTTGAAAATGATGAGCTGGACGGACAGATCGAGGAAGCCAAAGCCAACGTACAGAAACAGGACCTGCTGATTGCTGCCAAGACTGAGGAAATCAATGTGGCGGAAAGTCAGCGGAATGCCACCGATACCGAAACTGCTCGCGGCAGCGAAACCACTCGACAGCGATTGTTGGTGGAACTGGAGCGTCTGAACGGTGATCGCATGATTGCTCGTCAGCAGGTGCTGACTCTGGAAAAACGCAAGGCCGAGAAGCTCCGAATCCTCGCACCTGCGGACGGCAGTATTCCTAATTTTCAGCTGCGGCAGATGCTGGAAGATCGCCCCGTTCGAACCGGGGATTATCTGTTTGACGTGATGAATGAAAACGGTCCATGGCACATGGAACTTCTGGTCGAAGAAAAACGCATGGGACACCTGCTCCGCGCCCAGCGTGAACGACTCGAAGCCGGTGAATCCATTGAATTGCCCGGCTCCTTCATCCTGGCCAGTAATCCGGAAGCCCGCTTCGAGTGTCGACTGACAAAGATCTCCAGTCGATCCACCACGGATTCTGAAATGGGGACTGCCTTTGAGCTGACCGCTGTGGCTGAAGATCAGCAGCAGCTGCCGCCGCTGCGCATTGGCACCGAAGTTACGGTCAAGGTCTACTGCGGAAAAACATCGCTGGCCTACTGGTGTTTCGGGGACGTGGTGGAATTTCTGCAGAAGTATCTGTGGCTGTAATTCTGCTGTGATCCGGCGGCAAGCCTAATGGCGCATGGGCCTGCCCGGCTCCATTCTGATCCATTACGCAATGAGCTGGAAATTCCTGGTTCCCGAAGTGCCTTTCTCACGGTATCCTCTGCACCACCTGCAGCGAGAAGTCTGCCAGTCTGTCCATGGACTGGCCCGAAGGCACCCGGAATGCGTATGCAAATCAGTTACCGTTTCAGGCTCGTCGCGCCGATGCGTCCTGGCATCCGTCGCTGGCGTTCAGGACAGCAGGGTCAATGCCCGGACAGGGCGTCGTCCGCCGCGTCATGCAGCTCAGTGCTGATGCTGGCCAGCCTGCTGCTGTGCGGCTGTTCTACTGAACCCGCGCCAACGACGCTGGTGCCGCCAGTCCCGGGCGCCGCCGACAGCGCAGACACTAGCTCGTCGATGGCCACGTCGGCGGTGCGTTATTTCCGCGAGCGAACCGACATTCCCCAGCTCCGGCATCCACACGTTTCCAATCCGGAAACGTTTGAGATGCCTGGGATCATGGGCAGCGGTTGCTCGCTGGCGGATCTGAATAACGACGGTCGACTTGACCTGATTCTGGTACCGGGTGACGCTCCGTCAGAGACCGCGACCGATCAGCAGGGGCTCTGTCGGATTCTGCTGCAGGACGCTCAGGGAGCCTTCACCGACGTGACACAGCAAGCCGGTGTTCGCGTTCGGGGATTCGGAATGGGATGTTTTGCAGGAGACTTTGATAACGACGGTGATCCGGATCTTGTAACGACTTCGTCCACGGGTGTGATGGTCTTTCGCAATGATCTTCGCGATGGACAGCTTCAGTTTTCCGACATTACAGCGACCAGTGGTGTGGAATCCTCCCGTTGGTCCACCGCCGCGTGCTTTGTGGACTACGATCAGGATGGCTGGCTGGATCTGATGATCGTGAACTACGTGGATTATTTTCCGGGCAGTATCTGTTCGGACGGCTCGGGGCGTCGTGACTACTGCGGGCCCCAGTCCTTCACCGGCACCACGGATCTGCTGTTCCGCAACTGCGGAGCTGCAGGTGCTGTCGGGACATTTCAGAACGTGACTGTGTCCGCCGGTCTGACCAAAGCCATCGGAAAAGGACTCGGTCTGATTTGCGCCGACATGAATGGTGACCGCAGGCCGGACCTGTATGTGGCGAACGATATGGAACCCAACTTTCTGTGGATCCAGAAAGCTCCCGGTGAATTTGTGGAAGAAGCCGGGCTGCGAGGTTGTGCTCTTGATCTGCAGGGACGACCTCAGGCCAGTATGGGGACGGCCTTTGCCGACCTTGATCGCGACGGACAGGCGGAAATCTTTCTGACACATCTGCGCGGTGAAACGAATACCTGGTATCGCCCTCTGGGCAACGGCGTCTTTGTGGATGACACGGCACGCAGTGGACTGGGGGAAGCCTCACGAAACTCAACTGGTTTCGGCGTCATCGCGCAGGATCTTGACCTGGATGGGCTGCAGGAACTGGCCGTGGTCAACGGACGTGTCATGCGGGCCCCGCTGCTGCAACCTTCCGCGGTAGCCACGCACTGGGACGAATATGCCGAACGAAACCAGATTTTTCACAATCTCGGGCAGGGCCGGTTCGAATCCATTGTCAGCGATCCGTTTTGTGAACCCGTGGAGGTTTCTCGCGGCCTGGCAGCCGGTGATATTGACAATGATGGTGATGTCGATCTGCTGATTTCCAACGTAGCGGGGCCAGCGCGGCTGTATGAAAACATCGCGGAACGCCGTGGACACTGGCTGAGCGTACGTGCCCTTGACCCGCGCTGGAATCGCGATGCCTGTGGTGCCCGAGTTGTCGTTACTGCTGGTGACGTCCAGCTCATCGGGCATGTCCTGACCAGCAACGGGTACCTGGCCAGTCACGATCCTCGTGTGCACTTTGGTCTCGGTCCGACAACCACGGTGAACCATGTGGATGTCTACTGGCCGGATGAACAGACAGGGTTTGAACGATTCCCCGGGGGCGCCGTGGATCAGTTTCTCACGCTCCGTCGCGGTACGGGCGAACGGCATTCGGATGCCCCGGTAGCGGGAGCAGTTCCATGAGTCATCACGAAGCCAATCCGGCCGGCCCAGTGGAATCCACGCCCGTCTCCAGTGCTGCTCCGCAGGCTGAACCGACTGCTTCGACAGTGACCGGAACAGCGTCGTCACGCAGGCTGCTCTGGATCGTGGTGCCGATCGCCGTGTTGGTCATTGCAGCCGCTGTCGTGTTCATCAAACGCGGTTCAGTGCCAACCGCTGAGATTCCTGTAGTCAGTATTCCCGGGGCCAGTCCTGCCGTGCTTGATCTGTTGCAGGATCTTCGCTCACGCGTGGAAAGGCAGCCGGATTCTGCCAGCGCGTGGGGCGACTATGGCTTATGTCTGATGCAGCATGAACGTCCGCGCGAAGCTCTGACGTGTTTCCAACAGGCACTCCAGCGAGAATCCGATAACCCTGCATGGCATTACCTGTCAGGGGTGATTCTGGAACAGACCAGTCTGGAACAGGCCGTTGCGGCCTTACAACGGACCATAGCGCTGCGAAGTGATTCCGCTGTGGCCCGTCTGCGACTGGCCTCGGCCCTGATGACGCTCGGCCAGCTCCAGCAGGCCTCCGAACATCTTGAACAGGTGCGAAGTCAGCTGCCCGGTGCCGCGGAAGCGTGGGTTCAGGGAGTGCGGATTGCACGTCTGAGTGGCCAGCCCGAACTGGCGGAATCCCTGCTGGCGGAGGCACGTCGCGTGCAGGCCGTCACCTCAGTCCTGTTGCGGGAAGTGGCCAGTGCCGAGCTGCAGCGGGGACGTGGTGAAGTGGCCGCATCGCTGCTGGACGAGGCGACTCGCGCACCACTCCCGATGCCCCTGCCGGATCCATGGCTTGAACGTTTAAAGGTCTTCGATGTCAGCGGTGCCGTAGCGTCTCAGCAGGCGGATCAGCAGCGCCAGCAGGGGCTGTTGGATCAGGCCGTCAGAACCCTGTCGACCCTGTCACGACGGTTTCCGGAACGTTCCCGACCCACGCTGAATCTGGCTCTGGCACTCCGTGAACAGGGACGAATTCCGCAGGCCGTGTCAGAGCTCGAGCAACTGACCACGCGGTTTCCCGCGGATCCGCTTGTGCGATTTCACCTGGCGGTGACACTGGCGCAAACCGGACAGACACAGATTGCGATGCAGCATCTGAACACCTGCCTGACACAGAAACCAGACTACGGAATGGCACGTGCGGTACTGGGGGACCTGCTGGATTCGCAGGGGCAGGTGGATGCCGCCATCACGGCTTATCAACGGGCCGTCACTGATTCCCCGGAAGAACCATGGATTCGTTTTGGATTTGTGGAATTGCTGCTGCGACATTCCTTCCATGACGCTGCCGCGGAGCAACTGGTTGCCGCCAGTCGGGTGGTGGATGGCGCTCAGACTGCTGCACAGGCAGAATTGAAACGACTGCAGACACTGCTCGATCAGCACAAACCTCAGCCGCCCCTGCCCTCCAGCCCAACGCCCCCGTGAGGTTCCTTTGAAGACTGCCGAATCCCATTCCCCATGGAAGCGACGACTCAGGATGCTGCTCGGCCTTGCCGGACTGGCCTTGCTGGCTGGTTTTGGTTTGCTGCAGTGGGATCGCGCTCGGGAACGTGCTCAGCAGGAACTGGCGGCACGTCGTGACCCGGCACTTCCGGATTATGATTGCCCCGATGAGGCGGAAAAGCCGACCGCAGCCGACGTCACGACAGAGG
>JALQWE010000163.1:7376-7686 GCA_023258825.1 Planctomycetaceae bacterium
GACATGGTTCATGCCGGAATCCATCGGGGCTGGCGCCGCGTTTCTGGACTTTGACCGCGATGGCCGCATGGATCTTTACCTTGTGAATTGCGGTCGATCGCCGCAGGCCACGCATGACTTTCCGAAGTCTGTCGATCTGCGCAATCGTCTGTTTCGTCAGGACGAAACGGGGCACTTTGTGGATGTGACCACCGAGTCTGGTCTGGGCGATACGGGCTATGGGGCCGGTGTGGCTGTGGGTGATGTGGACAATGATGGATTTCCGGATGTGTTCATTGCCAACTATGGACAGGATGCACTGTATCGCAAT
>JALQWE010000164.1 GCA_023258825.1 Planctomycetaceae bacterium
TGTTTCGCGGCACCAGTCATGGCCTGACCGTCCAGCAGTTAAAAACACGATATGGTGAGGCAGCTCATGCTGGCGACCAAAGTCTGACAGGACTTCTGAAGCAGGCGGGATGGACCATGCACCCGGACCCATTCTCCGGGCGCGAGCAGGCTGGGTTCACTGGAGGCCATATCGTCAGGACGTATGGCAGCCACAAGCCCGATGGAATCGACGCGATCCAACTTGAACTCGGTGCCGACTACCGTAAGGCGTCGGCCAGGCACAAAGTCGCGACTCAACTGGTCGATGCCATTATCCGCTACTGCGAACTGTATCTGCCGACAAACTTCCCGGCGTCACCACAGTGAACAGGCGGCGGCTCAGGCACCAGCAAATCACACACGCAACGAGGTCCTCGCCGCTGCCAACACGTCCTGATCGAAAATTTTCGACCGTCACGAAGCACTCTTCCCCGTCTCTTTCAGGCCGGACCACACCTGTAACAGTCTGGTCGCCACATCCGCAATCGATGCGGACGGCCACCACGGACATGAGACTCCGTCCGGCTGCACATCCGAAATCACAGCCCTGATGCCAGAGTCGGCAACGGCGTAGGGCGGCTCTGTCAGCCCGCTCCTCCAGATCTCGATACGCGTCCCGGTGGTCTGCAGATCTCCCTCCACAAGGATCACATCACTGTCCGCAAACGCATTTTCAAAGGCGACATAACGATCGTCTGTCCGGACGGCGGATTCGCTGGGAATAAACAGTGCCGTCATCTGCGGGGCCAGAATACCGGTGGCCACAGCTCCGGATGTCCGATGGCGATGAGAATCCTTGCCCGGCGTGTCCAGCTCATGGTGATGATGAGTGTGCTTGACACTGGCAACTCGATACCCACGCTCAGTCAGCTCTCGAATCAAGGCGCACACCATGGTGGTCTTTCCGGCATTCCGACGACCCACCAGATGAATTCGAGGTGTTCCGGGCATCACAACTCCTGTTTATCAATTCTTTCCCGCCTGACCAACACCCTCTGTGACCGACGCACGCTCTGACCGACGCACGCTTTGAACGACGCGTTCTTTGAACAAAGCACATTGTGAACAAACCCAACGCGTCACATCGTCCCCTCGGACCGGCTGACAGCAACGATGGCCCGATCTGAACGCGACACGCGTGATACCTGCCGCTAGGTCCAGAGTCGCACACGGGAACGCAGTGATTCCGGCAGTAACTGATCCAGCCGTCGACGCGCTTCCGTGTCATGCGTACGAGTGCTCAGGTGACTCAGAATAATCAACTCGTTCTGAAATCTGTCCGACCGCTCCAACAGATCGTCCAGATGCATGTGCCCGAACTTATGGATTTTTTCCTTGCGATGCTCGGGACGGAAAAAAGTCATCTCCGTGATCAGAACATCGGCCCGATAGACGTCGGGATGAGCATCAAGGCCCGATGGAGCTGTGTCCCCCGTAAAACACACCAGAGGCGTCAACGATTCTGCAGCCACGTCGATGCCCTGCAATCGCAAATCCCGAATCTGATCGCCATGCAACCCGTGGAATTCCGGCTTCAGCTTCTTTCTGACGTCGTACACGATGTAACCGACAGAAGGCACCGTGTGTTTTGTGGGGAATGTGGTGAAGCGATGCTCTCGAGACAGTTCGATCATCGTTCCCGGCGTCACGCCAATCAGTTCACAAAGCATCCGTCCACGGTCAAGCCGCTGCCAGGCTTTCAGGACGCGCCACGCATCGTCCACGATTTCCGCAGGCAGATAAATCACTGGCGGTTCCATCTTCATCATGCGCCGTCGAGCAACGAAGACGGGCAGGGCAGCCAGATGATCCAGATGACCATGCGTCACCAGAAACACCTGAGTGCCCATAAAGGACCATGGACTGGCGCCCAGTTCAAATCCCACTTTAAGTTCCGGGACACGCCAATAACTCTGCACCGCCGCTCGAGAATACCCCTCGATGGTCAGCGCTTTGTGGCGAATGGAGTCGCAGGGCAGGTTTTCGACCATGATGGATGCGTTTTCAATCTCATTCGAACAGAACTCAATAGCCCCGACCGCGCACATTGATGGGCCAATCCGAATGGCAGTGCACGGTCGTGAGGTCGTTTCAGGTGCCGGACGTGGCTACCGTTGTCAACGCCTGAACCAGGTACCCGGGCACCTCAGCCGCTGCAACTGACACCTGAGCCCCCTGCTGCAGATCTCTGATCTGCCAGGTACCCGCGGCAAACTCATCCGCCCCGGCAATCAGGCAGAAACGAAATCCACGCTTGTCGGCGTATTTCATCTGGCGCCCGATATTTTTTGCCTCAGGGTAGACCTCGGCCCCAATCCCCGCCCTCCGCAGATTTCGTCCCATCTGCAGATAGGCCGGAATCCCCGCAGCATCCAGCATCGTCACCAGCACCGGAGCCGGCGTCGTGGCTTTCGCCGTTCCACCCAGCTCTTCGAGCGCCGCCAGCATCCGGTCCAGTCCCAGGCTGGCTCCCACTCCCGGCAACTGCTGCGACGTAAATAATTCGGCAAGGTTATCGTATCGCCCCCCCGAACACACACTGCCAATCCCCGGCAGATCGCCCAGGATCGTCTCGTAAATCGTCCCGGTGTAATAGTCCAGCCCACGCGCAATGGAAACGTCCAGAAGCACTCGGTCCGCCGGCCAGCCACACTGCCCCACACAGGCAAAAAGCTCTCGCAGGTTTTCCAGTCCGAGTTGCCCGGTCTGACTGCCCTGCAGCATGCCGTCCAACGCGAGCAGGATCTCGTCAGGACGTCCTTTCAGTTGAGCCATGTCGAGGACCTGCGAGGCCCCGGCGGCGGGAATTCCACCTTTCTCCTGCATCTCCAGCAGGACCGCGTCACGCCCGATCTTGTCCAGTTTGTCCAGGGAACGCAGAATCGTGACCGCATGTTCCTGCAATCCACACTTTTCCAGAAGCCCGTTCAGAACTCGCCGGTTGTTGACACGGATCGTAAACCGCTCAATCCCGATCTTTTCCAGAAGGTCGTTGATGACAAACAGTGTTTCGATGTCCGCGGTGTTGCTGAGCGTTCCAATGGTGTCAAAGTCACACTGCAGAAACTCGCGAAATCGACCGCGAGCCGGCCGCTCGCCACGCCAGACCGGACCGATATGGTAGCGCCGGAACGGAGTCCCCAGTTCCTGAATGTACTGGGCAGCAAAACGAGCCAACGGTACGGTCAGGTCAAACCGCAGCGCCACATCCCGCTCACCCTGATCCGTGAACCGGAAGACCTGCTTGTCAGACTCCTCGCCTCCTTTGCCCAGCAGGACCTCGGCATATTCCAGAGCCGGTGTGTCAATCGGGGCGAATCCATAACTGCGATACACGGTGCGCGCAATGTCAATCAATCGCTCCCGTGCCATCATCTGATCAGGGAGAAAATCGCGAAATCCACGAAGCGTCTGCGGCTTTATCCGCTGCAATTTCCTGTCACTCACTGGTTCACTCTTTGAATTCTACTGACAATTCCCGACTCGGTTTGCCCCGGGAATCTCAAAAAACATCCTACACACAAAACCCGTCTCGTTATCGGTTGATGCACCGGCCCACCGAACGCCACTTTCCGCAGTTTGTTCCACCAGCGGGAACCCAGGCAGCCTGCTGCCAAACCCCATCCGCAGAATCCAGCCTCCGAAAGCTCCGATTTTTTCAACTCACCTGCAGGATCGGCAGACTCACAGGTCCGTCAACGCTGCGTCGTGGTTCCGCCGGAAGTACTGCCAGAGCGTATTCCCACAGCTGCTCCGGTGTTTCGAACAACTGATCGTACACGCCATCATTGTCGTATTCACATTCGTCTGTCGTGTACGTCCGACAAATCTGCGGCCGAGTCTCGTAAATTCCACAACGATAGTCCGGGAGAATGTGCTTGCAATCCCCAGGGACCATCAGATACCAACTTTCCCCGTCCACAAATACCGAGTACGGGCCATGCAACAGATACCAACGCAGATGATCGTACTGTTCGCGTGTCTTCGGGCGGTCAATCTGCATGGCAAAGTAACGACAACACCGCGCCGTACAGTAGCTGCAGAGCACCTCACCCGCTGGCAGTGTCTCACGAGTCATCTTTGTTTCTGTCATGGATCTGTCCTTCTGAACAATGGCTGATTCTGCGAATTCTCCCATCAACGAACAAAGCTGCAACCGTACCACGTCCGTCATTTGCCCCGTTTTTCCGTTCCCCGTAAAAACGCTGAGTTTCCGCGGGTGTTTCCCAGCCCCGAAAAGACGCGGGCCGCCCCACAGCCCAACTGCGGACGGCCCCTGAGCCCACATCACGGGCCCCCCAGCCGACTCGACACACCAACTCCCTTTCCATCGGCAACCTGCTGATTATTCCCCGGATCAGCCGTCGCGGTGATCGGCATTCGTCGCGTAAATCGGCAAAAACTGGCTGCCGGATGGTCCCTTGACCGTTTCTCCGTGGGTCCCCCCCAGGCAACCGGCGATTTCTGTCCCGCAGTTTTGGCAGCACCCCCGAAAACACTGCACGCTTTGCCGAAGCGCAGTCAGTGCCCCGGAAAAGTCTCCCAACCAACCCACAACTGACTCATTTACCGGTTGTCAGTTTCCCCGCGGTTCTGACATTATCACCGAGGATTCCCCGGTTGCCCCCCAACCGAGGTGTCTACGGGACTCACCATTCGCTATCCGCACAGGCCTCGCCTGAGCCCCCGCAGTGGACCGTCCCGCATTTTCATCATCTCCGGGCACTCCCTGATGCAGACATCGCCAGTCGGATGGTCAACAGACCATACGACGGCCTGCCTCCGGTCGGTGACCTGAGCTCATAATCGGTGTACTTCCCGTTCGATCAGGAAAACCGGATTCCGGCGTTTTCTGGTCTCTGTCTTCGCCATCGGTTACCCGTGCGAGGATTGTCTGTCTGACAGCAGGAGGCTGGCAGAGTGAAACCTGACCAATGGAAGCGTTTGACCTCTCTGACATTGCTGGCAGCAATGCTCAGTTCAGGCTGCGCCGCCCCCGATCGATCGCTGCAGTACCTGCTGCAGAACAATTCGGCCGAGTCGCACTATCGTGACTATGCCAGCTCCATCGAATACCCGAAGGCAGGGGAGGAGTCCGAGACCAATCCGGAACTGTTCCGCTCCCCGCGCACCATCACCACACTCGAGGAAATTGCGGAACGCCCGATTTCTCTGAATGAATGCGTCCGCCTCGCACTGTCCAATGCCGCCATCGTTCGGGAAGACCAGAGCTTCCTTTCGCCAGGAAATCCCCTGCTGGCCAACCCCCAGCGCGTCGCGTCCATCTACGACTCCGCTATCCAGGACACCGGATTCCTTTTCGGCAATCGCGGTATGGAAGCCGCTCTCTCTGACTTCGATCCGATCCTGACCAGCAACCTGCAGTCCGGTCGGACCGAAGATGTGCAAAACACCGCCAACATCGGGCTCAATCAGGGTGATGTCCTCACCGAAAATTCCACGCAGTGGCAAACTCGCCTCGAAAAAGCGTTCGCAAACTCCGGGACCTTCGCCGTAGAAAACAACTGGTCCTACAGCAATAACAACCAGACTCGAATGTTCCCCTCCGCCTACACCGGGTTTGTCCAGGCGGAATACCGACAGCCTCTGCTCGCTGCCTCCGGAACCGAATACACCCGCATCGCCGGCCCCTCCGCTCAAAACCTGCGCGGTGTCAGCGGTGTGTCTCAGGGCGTGCTGATCTCCCGCATCAATTCCGATATCTCGATGCTGGATTTCGAACAATCCGTGACCACCATGGTCCGTGATGTGGAAAACAAATACTGGGATCTCTATCTCGCGCTGCATCTGTACCACTCCGAAGTCATGACGTTTCGGGATATTGTCAAGTACAGCGATCTTCTCGCGGCTCGTGCCGAAGCTCAGGACACCGTCTATCAGGCTCAGAACCGCCTCTACGAAGCCGATGCCCGTATCAAAGGGTCGCTTGCCGATGTCCTGCAGGCCGAAAACCGGCTGCGACGTCTGCTGGGACTGCCGCTGAATGACGGTGAATTCCTGAAGCCCAGTGACCACCCGTCAGAAGCTCGTTTAGTGCCCGCATGGGATTCCACGCTCACCGAAGCACTCGCTCTGCGTCCCGAACTTCGCAAACAGAAATGGGAAATCCGCAGTCTCGAACTGCAACTCCGTGCGGCGAAGAATCTGAATCGCCCCCGACTCGATCTCGTCTCGCAATACCGCGTCAATGGATTCGGAGATACTTTCGGTTCCAGCGAAGATGATGACGACGGTATCACCGACGCCGGGTACAACAGCGCCTGGGAATCACTGACTCAGGGCAATCAACAAGGCTGGGGAGCCGGTATTCAGTTCTCCATGCCGCTCGGACTCCGACTCGCCCGCGCTCAGGTGCGCAACTACGAACTGCGACTCCGCAAGGCACGCCGCGTCCTCCAGGTGCAGGAGGAAGAAGTCGCTCGCGAACTGAACAACGCCATCCTTGAAATGGATCGCTGGTATCTGCTGGCCGAAAGTGGTTCCAAACGCGCTGATGTCGCTGTGGACTACGCCGGCACTGCCGAAGAACGCGTGGCCAACGACAACTCCCGCGACCCCGTCTCCATCGGACGCGTGCTGGAAGCCAAAATCACCAGCCGGGATGCTGATCAGGGATACCTCCGCAGCATCGTCGAATACAATAAGGCCGTCACGGAACTCAACTTCCGCAAAGGTGCTCTGCTCCAGGCCAACTCCATCTATCTCGCAGAAGGTGAATGGAATCCTGAGGCCTATCGACAGGCCAACGAACGCGGTGATGCCATGACGCATGCCCTCGAGAATCGCCACGTCGAAACTGTTCCCGAAGAATTCTCGGCCGGCCCCGCCAACTCAGCCTGGGAGTCTCTCGGGTCTCCGGAACGGCCTCATATCCCCGGTGCGGTCAGCGCAGATCTGCTGCCAACTCCGCCGTCCACTTCAACTCCACCATCAGCTGAACCGGCACCGGCACCTGCCAACGCGACACCAGCCACACCCAGGCCGGCCGCGCCCAGCATACCGCCTGTGCCCCGGGATTCAGATTTGACCAACGCGACAAAATCCGGCACCTCGGGAACCGCCAGCGCGGCACCACGCTCCACGCTGCCTCCACAAGTGCCCCCGGCCCCGGCGGCCACCGCAAAACCTGCTCCCGCTCAAGCCACTCCGGCAAGTGCCCCGCCAAATCGTATTCCTCAGGCAGCCGTTGCCAATCCGGCCTCCGGAATGGCTTCGACCGCAGGACAACGCGGCGCGACCACGATCGTCCGCAAGCCCGCGTCAGCAAAACCTGATTCCCAGGTCACGCCCGCAGGCTATACCGGCCCGGCATCCGGTCCCGTGCGACAACCCCGTGCTCTGCCGGCCTTATCACCAACACCAGGCAACAATACGACACCGGTGACGCCCACTCAAAAACCAGCAGGAACCGGGAATCCGGAATCGCTGCCGGTGATTGATCTGAATCCCGCCGGCAAGCCCTGACAGCACAGAACGCACAAAAACCGCAACGGAAGACTCACAGAGCCTTTCCGGTGCGGTTTTTTCGTTTCACTACCAGCCCATCACATAGGCAAA
>JALQWE010000165.1 GCA_023258825.1 Planctomycetaceae bacterium
GTAACCAATAGTGCGGAGCACCCTTCGGGCCTTTAGGCTATTGGTTCCTGACCCCTTTTCTGCCGCCGGGTACCAATAGTGCACAGCACCCTTCGGGCCATTTGACTATTGGTACCTGACCCCTTTTTCTGCCCGCTCCTTTTTCTGCCGCCGTTTGCCAAACATCCGGCTGACTGTCAAACTAAATGGCGTCCTGCCAGTTTCCCTCACTCGGGTCTCGCCCATGATATCTCTCACCACGCGTTTCTGCCTTGCTCTGTGCGTCCTCTGCCAACTCTGCACCACGCCGTCAGCCCTGAAGCCGCTTCAGGCGGATGAATTTCCTGAGGCGTTCAACACGGACCCACCGGACTCCCATCCTCCGACGCCGGACGAGATGGCCAGTCTGATTCAGGTGCCAGAGGGATTCACTGTCTCGCTGTTCGCCGCAGAACCGGATGTTCGTCAGCCCATCAGCATGGAGTTTGACGATCGCGGCAGACTCTGGGTCGCCGAAAACTATTCCTACAGTGGCGGTCCCTACGAAACCAAACTTCGCGATCGCATTGTGATTCTGGAAGACACTGACGGCGACGGGCGCCATGATTCACGCAAGGTGTTCTGGGATCGCGGCTTCATGCTCACCAGCCTCACGTGGGGCTTCGGCGGAATCTGGATTCTGAATGACGGCACACTGTCCTTCATTCCGGACCGGAACGGAGATGACGTGCCGGACAGCGAACCCGTGGCGCTGCTGGATGGCTGGAGCAAGGACTGTGGCCACAATTTCGTCAGTGGCCTGATGTGGGGCCCCGACGGCTGGCTGTATGGTCGACACGGCATCGTTGACACGTCGTATCCGGGTGTCCCGGGAACGCCCCGGGAAGATCGCGTGTTCATGAACTGCGGGATCTGGCGGTTTCATCCCACGCGCCACGTCGTGGAAGTCGTCTGCAATGGCACAACCAATCCCTGGGGACTGGATTACAACAGCGACAACCAGTTCTTCATGACCAACAATGTGCAGGGACATCTGTGGCATGTCATTCCAGGTGCCCACTACCAGCGGATGTACGGCCGGGACTTCAATCCCCACAGCTATGAACTGATGGAAATGACGGCCGACCACTACCACTGGGACACCACTCTGAAGTGGACCGACAGCCGCGATGGCAAGGCCAATGATCTGGGCGGAGGACATTCGCATGTGGGCGGTTTGATTTATCACGGGGAAAACTTCCCGGAAAGCTACCGCGGCAAGATCTTCATGTGCAACACTCATGGACGCCGGATCAATGTCAATCGCCTGGAACCTCAGGGCAGTGGCTACAGCGGCCGCCGCGAACCGGATTTCATGCTGGTCAAATCGCCCTGGTTCCGTGGTGTCGACCTGAAGATGGGCCCGGAGGGGGCTGTCTATGTCGCCGACTGGTCCGACAACGGTGAGTGTCATGATCATGACGGAATTCACCGGACCAGTGGTCGCATCTATCGCATCGCGTGGGGTTCACCGGCAAAGCCGGACTTCGCAGCGCTGCGCAAACCGTCGAATTCACCGAAACCCGGCTGGTTCGCGCGGCGTGAGATCCGCTGGGCTCAGGAACAGGCCAACCAGGCCGCACCGGTCCGTCTCGATGGAACTCAGCTGACCGTCCGGGACCTCGGCCGACTGGAAGCCACCAATCAACTGACTCCGGTCCTTGTGCAAAACGCCCTCGGGAATAGCCATCCCGTCACCGTGGCGGCCGCCGTGCAACTGGCCGCCGCTACACCGGAGTATCAGGCAGCACTCAAACCGGCACTGATTCAGCTGGCGGCCAAACCTCAACCCGCCAATGTGCTCCTGTCGCTGGTTTCTGTTCTGCAGAAGTTCAACACGCAGGACCGCACACAACTGGCCCTCAGCCTGCTGTCCTGCCCGCAGAATGTGGCCACCATTGCCGCGGAAAACCAGCTGACTCTGATGACGTGGTACGGAATTGAACCCATCATTCTGCAGAGCAATCTGCTGCCACTGCTGCATTCGTGCCCGAAGCTGCAGCAGTTCGCCGTCCGACGGATTGCCCATGCCATCACACAGCAGCCGGAACAGGCTTCCAGCACCCTGCTGTTCATCGCTGAAAAGTCCCGGTCTGAAGACGCTGCAGAACGCCGGGCAGCGTCCGCGCTGCTCACCGCCTTCCGCACCGGTCTGGCCGGTATGGCGAAAGTCACCGCTCCGCAGGACTGGCAAACAGCAGAACGCACACTCCGAGCCACCATGGATCCCGAGATCACTCTGTCCGTAGATGCCCTGGCCGTGCTCTTTGGCGACGGAACGGCTCTTTCGGAACTGCGACGGCTCGCCGGCGATGGCTCAGCTGATCCTTCTGCCCGCCAGCAGGCCATCCGCGCTCTGGCACAGGCGCGCGATGCCGAATCGCTGCCCATGCTGATCAATCTGCTGGGCGACAAGGCGGCCTATGACGCGGCCATCGTGGCACTCGCGGCCTTCGACAAGCCTGAGATCGCCCGTGAGCTTCTGAATCGCCTGCCGGGCTTCCGCGATGGCAATCAGGGCCTGGCCATTGACACGCTGGCCAGCCGAAAACCGTGGGCCGAAGAACTGATCAAAGCCATCGATGCCGGACGCATTCGAGCTCGCGATCTGACAGCGTCTCAGGTGCGTCAGCTGCTGGCGTTTGATGATCCGGAAATCCGCAGAGTTCTGGAGCAACGCTGGGGCGTGATTCAGGAAACGCCGGAAGCCCGACTGGCCACGATTCATCGCCTGCAGCAGCTGCTGACCCCGACGACTCTGGCCGAAGGCAATCTGGAAAAAGGTGCCGAGTTGTTCCGTCAGTCCTGTGCTTCCTGCCACAAGCTGTACGGTGAAGGCAAGTCCATCGGACCGGATCTGACCGGTGCCAACCGCAGCAACCTGGAATACCTGCTGATCAACATCGTTGACCCGGGAGCCGTGGTCCCCCGTCAATTCACCACCTCAGTGGTGGCCCTGAAAGACGGACGCGTCATCAATGGTGTGGTCATTGTGGCCACCGAACAAACGCTGACGCTGCAAACCGACAAGGATCAGATCACGCTCAATCGTGACGAGATCGAGGAACAGCGGGACACTGGAAAATCTCTGATGCCTGACGGCATGCTCGATAAACTCAGCGATCAGGAAATCCGCGATCTGTTTGCGTTCATGATGTTCCGCCGCTGAGATGGTGGGGCAGAAAAAGGGGTCTGGTACGAATAGCCAAAAGGCCCGAAGGGTGCTTCGCACTATTCGTACCTGACCCCTTTTTCTGCCCCTGCCCGCGCTTTAAAAAAGGGGTCAGGAACCAATAGCCAAAAGGCCCGGAGGGTGCTCCGCACTATTGGTTCCTGACCCCTTTTTTAAAGCACACTATTGGTTCCTGACCCCTTTTCTGCCCCCCAACACCCCTTTAGCGGATCTTCCGCATGCGGGCGATCTGCTCGTCCAGATTCTTCTGAGTCAGCCGTTTGAATTCGCCTTCCATCAGGGATTCGGTTAAGCCGCCGGGGCGTCCTTCCTGCACCCGATCCAACTCGGCAGTCAGTCGCTGCATCCAGTCCGGTGGCTCAATTCCGGAACCAATCCGCGTGGCCATGAAGCTGGAAATCTCAGCCCGCAGGGCCTGGAAACTGGCACGAGATTCTTCGGCCCCGGTGCCGGTGGGCGAATGGATGGACCGGGAAACGAGGGCCGCCATCTGATTCTGTCGCAAGGCCCCCACGATTCGTTCGTGAATGTGATCGTGCAGGGCCGGCAGTCGGACGCCGTATTTGGTCTCCAGTTCGGATAATTCCTGCACAAACGATTCACAGACCTGCCGCGTATCGGTGGCGAGGGCATTCTGCACCGCCTGCGCGACATCGCACTCACCTCGGCGAACCAGGATTTCATGCACCACCTGCCGCGGGACCGAATTCCATTCGAAACGATCGTACAGAGATTCCACGCGCAGAAAGTCCAGCAGACAGTACAGCCGATTGCCGTAATCTGAATACGTGGTGGTGGTGTTGTACTCAAGGAACCGATCGAAGTTGTCCACGACGCATTCGTAAACAAACTCCGCCAGCTCTTCCGCATCCTCCAGATCAATCAGTTCATTATCGAGATCATCCAGAATTCGGACGTTCTGAGTCAGTCCGATGGTTTCACGCAGCTCATTGAACAGGCTCTCTGCCCCGTGATGCAGAATCGCCCGGGCATTGCCCAGAGTCAGCATGCGGGTGTGAAACAACTCTTCCCCGTAACTCTCGATAAACAACCGCACGTCTTCGGCAAAATCTTCCTGATGCAGATCTTCGACAACGGACAATCGCATCGAACCGCTGTGACGTTCCCACAGCCCTTCGTAGGCGTCCATCATGCGGTCAATGCGTTTGAACACATTGACCACGCGCTGAGGCCCCTCGGCTTTCATCCGTGAGGCCGCACAGACCACGGCCTCCACAGAATTGCTCAAGCCGATCCGAAACAGCCGATCAAATTCGGTGACGGCCTGCCCATGCGGCCGATTGGTGCGTTCCATCTGAAACGCCGTCATCAGCAGCTCATACGTTTCCACCAGCAAGCCCAGCCGTGGCAATTGACTCAACAGCACTCGAATGATCGACTGCAGCGTCCGTGCTTTAAGAATGGCAGCAGGCTGGCCACCATTTTCAAAAGGAACGTACAGCAGGGGGCGACGTCGCAATTCCCGACAGAGTCCCGGGAAACAGCGACTGGCCTCTTCGGCATTTCCGGCGAAGACCGCCGTCAGAATCTCTGAAATCTGGTGATCCAGCGACTCCGTGTCCGATGCCCCCTGCGGAGCCTCGGCGATCACCGCCCCGATCAATCGCTCCGCCATCAGAAACTCAACCGTGGTCGACAACGCATTCTGCATCAGCAGGAATCGACACTGCATCTGAATGTCGTATTCAATGTTGCCTTCCAGACCACTGCCCATCACCGCGATTTCATAGTCGCGAACTTCCCGGACCAGTTCTCCCAGCCCGTGCAGCCGACCTCGAATCGCCGCCAGCCAGTCCCGCAGACTGTCACGCTGACTGGCCGCCGCATCCGTCCCCGCCGTGGCGCGGGAGACCCAGACCGCGGCAATCCCCCACAGGGAACCGACGGTATGCAGAAACTTCAGACGCGGTTCAATCTGGCGATACAGAATCTCAAATTCCGTGGTTCCCGGGGCGGCCGCGCTGTCCATCGTGTCCGATGTGTTGCCGTCATCGGTGGAATCCCGATAGGTCACTTCATCCCATGCGGCCCCGAGAATGTCTTCCTCGTCGCCTTTGTCATCAAACAGGTGTTCCAGATCCAGATCGTCTTCGCCACGATTTCCACCGCGACGATTGCTCTTCCGCTGCGCGACAAATTCGCTGAGCCGCGGGATCTCCCAGAATTCCCCGGCGTTGGCTTCCATAAAGGCAAACAGCCGCCGCAGACTGGTCCATAACAGGCCCGGGTCGGGTTGCTCACACACACACGTCAGCAAGCGATGCAACAGCCGATGAATCGAATGCGGACCATTTTCCAGCGGCACCGTCTCGGCGCGACTGAGCCACTGCATCAGCAGCCCCATGGCCGCCACATGATCGCGACGATCCAGCAGAGCCGTGACGATCTGTGCAAAACTACTGGTCGCATTCAGCTCTTCAACGTGGTTGCGCCAGAAGGAAATGTCACCGGAGGACTCACCCGCCTCGCGCCACGCCGCCAGCACCTTCGCGACCTGCACGGCCGCTTCGACGGACTTCACACCTTCCACACGCGACAAATCATTCACCGTCGTGGTGGCATACGTGTCCCACTGCTCCGCCAGCTCGCGGAAATCCCGCAGCACCGTATCGTGCAGATCCATCCGACCCGTCGCCGCCGCCTCACTCATGATCAGCGCACAGGCATCAAAGGTCTGCCCCACAATCTCCAGCAGCACTTCCACTCGGGAATCCGGAATGGAATCTTCACGGGCAAAGAACAACGGAAATAATCCCTGGAAGCCCAGAATGTTCCACGGATCCACCAGGCCACCACACTGAATGCCACGCTGCAGCAGACCCATCACTTCCGAAATCAGCCGCCGCGATTCGTCCGCCTGACCCGTTCGCAACAGCCGCGGAATCATCACCAGCCGCGCGTGGATTTCCGTCTCAAAGCGAGCCGACAGGCACGGAATCACCGACGCCTCTTCCCGACTGGCGTCCTCATGCCCCATCCTCGCGAAAATCCACGAAAGATGACGGTGCTGAACCTGATCCGCTCCGTACTTGGACAAGTACATGTTCAGATCGTGCCGCACATGACCAAATGGCTGCCGCGTCTGTTCAGCCAACCGCTTCAGCCGCTTCGCCCGCTCACCCGTCGCCAGATTCAGCAGCGACTGATAAAAGTGATCCCGCTGTCGAGCCACAATTGGCAGCAGCGTCGTCAGAGAGACATTGGAATCATAGGTCTGCGGACCGGCCCCGCTGATCGACGACGCCATCAGCATCGTCCCCGCCAGCACCACAGACGCATCATACAGCCGCTCACTGCGAGGCAGCTTGCTGTTGCCGGCTTCGACCCAGTGCATCAGGGCATCCAGAATCAGACGCCGCACGACGAATCGCCGATAGAATCCCTTCGTGTCGATCTCGTCAGGATCCCACTCGCCAAACGTATAGTTCGTCCGCTTGGTGACCGGGTGCGAATGATCGTGCGACCGCACGTCCAGCGACAGCTCGGTCAGCCGGTCGAGGGAAAAATGAGTCCCCGCGAACAACTCTGCCGGCAGTGCCTTCAGGAACGAAATCATCGATTCAATCAACGACTCGTACTGACCAACCGCGACGCCCACGTCGGCAAAATACAGCGGTACCGGACAAAATCGCTCGTGCGAGTACACTTCCGAACGGCGTCCGTTTTCCAGCACGGCCACCGGTCGATAGCCGACAAAGTGATTCAGCCGCTGCAGCACACCCGCCATGAACTCAGTTGACGAACCTGAAGTCACCTCAGCTCGCGCAGCCAGCACCGCTTCAAACATCTTTGACAGCAGAAACGGACTGAACAGTTCCGCGTCCGTCAGATGCCCCAGCAGGTCCCGGTGATGCTGACGATAGGCCGCCCAGACGTCCCCCAGAACCAGACTGACGACCGACACCGCCTGACCCGGATCTGCAAACGCCGCTTCGCCCGAACCTGACAACCGCCGGATCTCTGCCAACAGGTAATCCCGCAGAACCTCCGGACTGGACGCACGCTCACGCTCACGAAACAACTCGTTCAGACAGACCCGAAAACGGGCGCTGGGCAACCCCTGAGAAAAGTTCAGGTATCCCAGGAGGTCTCGAAGCAGTTCGCCGTCGGCTACCGTTTTTGTCAAGGCTCGTTTTCCTGTTTGCCCGTTTTCCATTTGCTGAAATTCTGCCGTCCCATTAAAGGCTTCCAGGGCATTTCACACGTTCAATGGAGGCTTCCCCGCGGCGATACGCCCGGCCCACTGGAGACGGGTCAGCCTGTGGCCCCATTCCCTGGCACCATCAGGCCTTTCGTCCACAGGATCATTCGCACT
>JALQWE010000166.1 GCA_023258825.1 Planctomycetaceae bacterium
GACTTCATCACAGCAACTCCGAAAAGCGGAGCAGGGAGAGCCTCCCTGCCGGGCGAACAGGGCCACATCGCCCCATCTGCCGGTTGCTGCGATCCTCCCCAGCAGAATTTTTTAAGCCTTCAGAATCGCAAAAACGTCACCTCGCCAGTCAGCCGCAAAATTCATTTTCCCCCCAAACCGGCGGGCGAAGCACGGGGGCGAGCGATGAGGAACAAGGAACGAGCGGTGCCTGCGTCCCAGCTGAAATTGAGCCCTCCCGCCGAAAAAATCCATCGGTGTTGATCCGTGTCCCCCCGTGGTTCTGAAACCCAAAGCCCAGCCGCATCCATGTTTGCGGCTCAGATGGAACTTCGCCCTCCCCTTTGCCGCGAACAACAGCATCGGGAGGGCGCGGCTCCTGCCAAGCCGCAAACCCTTTCGCCGTAGATGTTTGCGAAGAAAACCGTGCGAATCGCAACCGGCCGCTAACGCGTTGCCGCTCACCAGTGCTGTGCGGCTCAGGTGGAACTTCGCCCTCCCCGTGGAACTTCGCCCTGTCTCTTGTCGGTTGCAATCTTTGCAATTGTCAGAACGGCCGCGGCGACGTTTTCCGGGACAATCTGCCGGGTTTTGCCGGTTCTCACCCGTAAATCACTGTCGAGCCCGCGATTGACGACGATAAAATTGCATCTCCTGCAATTGGCACCGCTCTTGCAGTCGTTACAGGGGCATCTGCGACTCATGGGCATTAAGAACAAACGGTGAATGCCATGCTTCTTCAACTGTTCCAGGGCCGCAGAGGCTCGGGGCCAATCGATGTGTTCCAGACGCTGATCAGCTGGTGGCCTGTGATGGTGGCAGCGGTCGGGCTGGTGGCGTTGATCTGGTGGATTCTGCACTGGGTGTCGAGAGTGAACGAAGACGTTGATCCTGCCGAAGCTCACAGAGAGATGCTGCGGACACTGAATGATTTGCGACGGGAAGGTGACTTGTCTGAGTCCGAATTCCGATCCATCAAGGGGCAACTGGTGAGCCGACTGAATGACGGTGCGCAACGGCCAAAAACCGCTGGAAAACCGGCAAAAACTGCGGCAAGCCTGCCAGAACAGACACCTGCTGAACTGGCTGATTCTGCCTCTCCGGGAACCCACGACGCACCGCAGACAACCGAATAATCGATTCAATCAGAATTCTTCAGCAATCCGACACAGAGTCCCGGGGCTGTTCAGAATACCAGGCAAGTCGGCGAAACGCCGAGGGTGATGGAGTCCGAAAGAAAAGGGGACAACTGAGATGTACACCAGATGAGGCGGCCTGAGGCTGCTTCTCAGGGAAGTGAAACGGGACGTGGTGGTGTGAACCCCGCGACGTCCTGAGATTCCGCTGAGTCTGTCAGGGACTTAACGGAATCAGGTGTCAGAAAATATTCCGGATGCAGCGCCACCAGGTGTTCGGTTCGCCGAAGGCCTCAGAAACGCCCATCAGGGTCATTGTCAACGTTGGCAGGGACGCCAACACCAACGGAGTCATGTTCCTGCGAACTGTACACTCGATGCAGGGCCGTTTCTCAGCGACTTTTCCTCCAGAGTCAAGAAGAGAACGTGTTCGACCGGGTGACTGAAACATCAAAGGTAATCAGATGGTATCGGGCAAGGATTTTGGGACCGGCAAGACTGCTCAACAGGGCAAGCGAAATGCCAACTGTTCTTTTTGCCGCAAGAACTACCGTGAAGTCGGACCATTGGTCGAAGGGCCGGAAGATGTCTACATCTGCGGCGAGTGCATCGAGCTGTGCCAGTCGATTCTGGACCAGGAACGACGTCGACGCGGTGGCTCCCGCAAGCTCTTCAACCGCGTCCCGACGCCCCGCGAGATCGTTCGCGAACTGGACCAGTACGTCATTGGCCAGTCCCGCTCCAAGAAGCTGCTGTCCGTCGCTGTTCACAGCCATTACAAGCGGCTGATGCACAATCTGGAAAGCGGCACCGAGGATGTGGAAATTGAAAAGTCCAACATCCTGTTGATCGGCCCTACCGGCTCCGGGAAAACCCTGCTGGCCAAGACCCTGGCCAAGACTCTGCAGGTGCCCTTCGCCATCGGCGACGCCACGACGCTGACCGAAGCCGGCTATGTCGGTGAAGACGTCGAAAACCTGCTGCTGAAACTGCTGCATGCCGCAGACTTCGATGTCGAAGCCGCTCAGCGAGGCATCATCTTCATTGACGAAATTGACAAGATCGGCAAGACCAGCCAGAACGTCAGCATTACGCGAGACGTGTCGGGTGAAGGTGTGCAGCAGGCTCTGCTGAAGATGCTGGAAGGAACTGTCGCCAATGTGCCACCGCAGGGCGGGCGAAAGCATCCGGAACAGCAGTACATCCAGATTGATACCACCAATATTCTGTTTATCTGCGGTGGCACGTTCGTTGGGCTGGAAGACATCGTCTCCCGCCGACTTGGACGCAAGGTGATCGGTTTCGGCTCCGGCAATCAGAATGCCGCCGAACAGGTCCGCGAGGATATGCTGTCAAAGGCAACGGTTGAAGACGTGATGGAGTTCGGTTTGATCCCGGAACTGCTGGGACGACTGCCGGTGATCGGAACGCTCTGTCCGCTCGACGAAGACGCGTTGATTCAGGTACTGACCGAACCCCGCAATGCTCTGGTGCGTCAGTATCGCAAGATGTTCGAAATGGAAGAGTGCGAGCTGGACTTTACCCCGGGCGCTCTGCGGGAAATTGCCAAGCTGGCACGAACCCGGGAAACGGGGGCTCGCGGCTTGCGTGCGATCCTTGAAGATGTCATGTTTGAACTGATGTTTGAACTTCCTGAACTGGAACGCGGTCGCAAGTTTGTCGTGACCGAGGAAATCGTGCGAGGGGATCGGAAGATGGAGCATCGCGATTCGGCAGCTGCCTGATCGGCGATCACCCTGACCACCATAAATCACTGCAAAAAACCTGCTCGATCTCCGAGCAGGTTTTTTTGCGTCTGACGCTCGGCGCTGTGCACCATGACCTGGTGTGCGGCGGTCGCTGCTGAAGACTGCATGATTGGTTGTCTGCCGCGAAGATTTGCAGATCGCGACTGGCACAGGCCCTGCCACCGAGCCGCACAGCAGGGAACGGCACCGCCTCGTCGTCGATGGCTGTCGCTGAGGATTTTCCAGTGTTGAGGGTCCCATGTGGATTCGATTGCTGGAGTGCCCCACGTCGCTTTCGTGGACTCCACCGCACATTGTGCGAGATCGCACGGGCAGGTGTGCTGCCGTTGACCAGAGCCGCGCGCAGCGTGTTGTCCCGGGACAGTTGGACGGAGGAATTTGCCGCGGGAAACAAGGCCTTCGACCGCGAAATCTGCCGGTCTGAATCACGATTCCGGCCCGTGCGGATGGTTTTCAATGCGAACATCGGGAATCCGGAATTCCGTCTGACAATTGGCACGCCTGGTGCTTTTCTCCACCGCCGTTCCGGGAAGTCCGGGTTGTCCCTCTGGTCCAGCGGTGGATGTCTTTTATGGTGTCGTCCAGGTGTTGTGCAGGTCTGTGGGTTCTGGCCATGCTGCTGGCATGCAGTGCTGGTTGTCAGCGTGCCGAGCCTGTCACGTGGGACTCATCCGAGCAGGTGCAGAAGTTACCAGAGGAGCTGGGAAAGATTGTCCGGGACGCTGTGGTTCGCCAGTCCGGCACGGCGTTGGAACCGCGATTGGCAGGGGCCGCAACGCCACGGGATGAAGCGGGGCGCCGCAGGTTGCAGCAACACACAGCTCTGGGTCAGGCGGTCTACAACAAACGCTGCGTGCAGTGTCATGGTGTCTCCGGAGACGGGGCCGGTGCCGTGGCGGCCAGCCTGTATCCTCGTCCTCGCGACTATACCAAAGGTATCTTCAAATTTACGTCGATGCCGTATGGCAGTAAGCCGCGGCGGGACGACCTGCTGCAGACGCTGGTGCGCGGGATTTCCGGAACATCAATGCCCTCCTTTCGCCTGCTGCCTCGGAAAGAGCTTGAGGCGGTGGTGGACTATGTGATCCTGCTGTCACGTCGGGGCGAGCTGGAGCTGCAGCTGGCCAGTGAAGCCGAGGCGTCGGAGGAGCTGGAGACGGAAACCATAGATGACTATGTCACAACGGTGGCGGAGCGCTGGAAGGAAGGCAGTGGCCTGCCGACTCAGCCCCTGACACCGCAGCCTGAGTTGACGGAAGAGCGAATCGCGCGGGGACGTGAGGCGTTTCTGACGCGGGGCTGCAGCAAGTGTCATGGCGAAGATGGGCGGGGCCATACGAAGGATAACATTGGACGGGATGCGTGGGGCTTTGCCACGCGAGCCGCGGACCTGACTTCCGGGATGCTGCGTGGTGGTCAGGAACCGCTGGATGTGTACCGCCGCATTATGAACGGCATCAATGGAACTCCGATGCCGGGATTCCGCAGTGCCCTTGAGAGTGAGCCGGACACGATCTGGGATCTGGTCAGCTATGTGCTGTCGGTTTCTGAACAGCGACGGCTGGAAACAGTCGCGGGAAAGACCACGATTCCGGCGGGACTGATCAAGCCCTATGTGGAGCCGGAACCGGTTGCAGACGGTGGTTCCGGAGATTCCGCGGAATAATCGCGGACGTGTGGCACACCAATTCCCGGAGCAGCCGTCGCTTCTGGCAGCTTCCCGGGTTCCCGAAAACTCCCGATCCGACGCATCGGACCGGCGATTCTCTGTAAGGCTTGATCTATGACCGATCTGGAATTGAAACAACTGCGTGAATCTCTGGATCAGCTGAAAGGGCAGGTTCAGGTTCTGGAAGCAGAAATTGGTACACGGGAAAGTCTGCAGGACTGGGCTCCCACGACCTTTTACAGCGCGTTTTATATCACCACCGGGTTTGTGCTGGGTGGAGTGGCCGCGATGTCCAGTCTGCTGTTCAACATCATCGGCTCTCTGGTGGCTGGCAAACATCCACTGGAGATTATCGGGGTGTACCTGACCTTCCCCCTTGGATCCCAGGCGCTGAGACTTACGACGGGCCAGGGGGCCGAGATGGCCATCGATGATGGGGTGATCCTCGCGCTCGGGTGTTGTTTGTACATCGGAACGGGGATGGTCCTCGGGATTCTGTTCCACTACGTCATTTCACGCGTGGCGGAACACAAGCCGCTGATCACCAGACTGCTGGTGGGAACCGTTCTGGGGGCGGCGGTCTGGCTGGTGAATTACTACCTGATTCTCGCATGGCTGCAGCCGCTGTTGTTTGGGGGCAACTGGATCACGGACAACGCGTTGCTTCCCTGGTGGGTTGCTCTGGCCACCCATTTTGTGTTCGGCTGGACCATGGCCGTGATGACTCCCTTCGGAGCCTATGTGCCCTACCGACGTCCTGTGGCTCATGAATCGCTCTGAAGCGGATTGCGGTGTCAGAGGTTTCTGATTTTTCAAGTGGAAATGGCTGGCGGTATGACTGTGACTGACGAAACAGGCTTGCGTAAAAAACTGGTGGATGAGCGGATCATCAGGTTCTACTTCTATGCCGCGCTGTTGTATCTGACAGCTTCAATGCTGGCGGGGTTCCTGATGTCGTTTCAGTTGATTCGCCATAATCCGCTCCAGGGACTGGAATTGTTTTCCCCGGGTCGCTGGCGGATGGTGCATACCAACGCGATTGCGTATGGCTTCCTGGCCAACGGATTTCTGGGCTGTCTGCACTGGGCGATTCCACGACTGACTTTGCAGCCCGTAGCAGATCAGCGACTGTCGTGGCTGATCTGGTGTGCGTGGCAGGGTGTGGTGCTGGCCACTGCGGGCGGAATTCTGGCGGGGCACGCGCAGGGGCTGGAATGGGGTGAGACGCCTGTGTGGGTGGACCCTGTTGCGCAGCTGGGATTGTTGCTGGTCGCGATCAATTTCATGACACCCATCAGTCGGATGAAGGGCCCTGTGTACGTGACGCTGTGGTACTTCATGGCGGCCTTTATCTGGACCTTCCTGACCTATGCGATGGGCAACTTTGTGCCGCAGTATCTGGTGTCGGGATCCAGCGCAGGTGCCGTGGGTGGTT
The DNA here is from genome assembly GCA_023258825.1 of Planctomycetaceae bacterium. Classification (GTDB taxonomy): domain Bacteria; phylum Planctomycetota; class Planctomycetia; order Planctomycetales; family Planctomycetaceae; genus SXXK01. The sequence continues at coordinate 6,028 of JALQWE010000166.1, forward strand.
TGTTCATTCATGACCTTGTCGGCCTGTTCGTGACACCGCTGGGCTGGGGGCTGATGTACTACTTCGTGCCGATTCTCACAAAGAAGCCGATCTGGAGTCACGGGTTGTCACTGGTCGGGTTCTGGGGCTTGGCGTTCTTTTATCCGCTGCAGGGAATTCACCACTTCCTGTACACGCCGATTCCCATGTTTCTGCAGTACGGAGCCGTCGTGTCCACGATTGCCGTGGAACTGGTCGTGGCCACCGTGGTCATCAACTTCTTCGGCTCCATCTGGGGCAACTTCAGCATCGTGAAGACCAATCTGCCAGTGCGTTGGTTCTATACGGGAATGGTGCATTACTTTCTGACGTGTCTGCAGTGTGCATTCCAGGTGACTCTGACCTTCCAGAAGATTATTCATTTCAGTGACTGGGTGGTTGGGCACGCGCATCTGGTGATGTTTGGTGTGTTCAGCATGTGGATCATGGGCATGATGACCTATCTGTTTCCACGGTTGCTGAAACGCGAATGGGCCAGCCTGCGCCTGTGTGAAGCGCATTACTGGATGTCCACGGTGGGTATTTTTGTGATGGCCAGTGACCTGATTCTGCTGGGGCTGTTTCAGGGATGGTCATGGGCGGCCCTGGAGCCGTGGGACGCATCAGTCGAGTTTTCTCAGCCCTTCTGGGTGCTGCGAATTCTGGCGGGGCTGTCAATGTTTGGCGGTTTGCTGGCCTTCCTGCTGAACCTGATTCTGACTTTGCGATTGCCTGTACCGGAGCCCGCGGAACAGGTGCCGGTTGCGGCCTGAGTCTGTTGTGCGATCGAAGGGCCGGGGCTGACGAGCGGTGTTGTTCCGGCGATTGCAGCCTCCACGGATTTGATGGATTTTGCGAAGAAGTGAAGCCATGTTTGAGAGCAAATCAGGGATTTTGTACATCGCGGGGCTTGGTTTTTTTGCCCTCGCCTTTGTCTCCAATGCTGTGGTCCCGTGGCTGATGTATCAGCGATATCCGGAGAAAACGGCTGAGGAACTGGTCAACTCCAATCTCAGATACCAGTTTGAAGATCTTGCCAGGCGTTACCCCGAATCTTTCCGGTCGACATGGGGAGAACCTCCGGTCGGTGAAGCCGAGAACAATGCCTGGTGGAATGAAAAGTGTGCTCAGGCGTTGCGCGAAGGCCGCAGGATTTACGTCGGAGAAGGCTGCTGGCACTGTCACAGCCAGTTCGTTCGCCCGGTCTCCAATGAAGAACAGCGCTGGGGACCTGTTTCGCGTTCCGAAGAGTATCAGAATGAGCTGCAGCGTCCGGTGATGTTCGGGACGCGCCGGGTGGGCCCCGACCTCTGCCGTGAAGGTGGACGACGATCCAATGATTGGCATGCCGTGCACTTCTTCCGGCCGGAAAGCGTCTCTGAAGGGTCGCCGATGCCGGAGTATCCGTGGTTTTTTGATGGCAGCCCTGACAAGCCCAACGCCCGAGGTCTGGCGATGCTGACCTACATCCAGTGGCTGGGGTCGTGGCAGGAA
>JALQWE010000167.1 GCA_023258825.1 Planctomycetaceae bacterium
GCTTCGGTAATCGAGATCGGGTGTGGTCGTCGGAGCCCCGAGCGCGTGGCAACGACAGACGATTCACCCGCGACGACGGTCTCTGCACCCGGCAACACACCTGCCAGCAGGACACACAGCACCCGAAGAATTCTCGCCGTACTCATGCAATGTCCCATCAGTTTCAGATCTTCCATCCGGCGGTCCATTCCCGGAACCTTCTACGCAAATCGCTGTCGTTTTAGAGCGCCCGCTCTTTTCCCGAGCCCGCAAGTCGCGCCAGGACTTGTCCTGCGGAGCGGATTTGCTGTCGAATGATCAGGACAGATACTCGTCTGCCAGTTGCTGCACTAAACGCAATTCACTTTCAGGCGTTCCCTGATCATTGACCAGCCCGCGTGCCTGAGTTGTCCCGTCCGTTTTCCAATCCGAAAAGTAAATTCCGGTGACGCGTTCCTTGGACAGGCACATGAGGATCACGCTTCTCAACCATGAATTTCGTTGTGTCTGTGCGTTGAGGTTGTCGATGCCGGAAATCTCCGGTACCGACACCATGATATTGATGGGAAGCTGGAAGAAGGACCACTGATCAATCAATTGCGACAGACAAAGGGCTTCTCTCTGCAGCGATCGCATTTCCCCTTCTGTAATCTTCAGTTCCAGATTGATTTCTCCGACTCGCACACCGCAGCGGCGAATCGTGTCAAAAAACTGGATCGGTGACAGGCAGTTTCGAGTCTGACTGAGATACTCACCCCACGGCTGCACCACGCGGATACTGATCTGAATGTGTTCATCCACCCCGCGGGCAGCGGAAATGATGCCGGACAGAAGACTGAAACGCTGCTCTTCCGACAGGGCAAACGCTCCTCCACGGTTGGCACCAAGCACGACTTCCCAGTGGCGAATCCGACCCACATACCTGCCAATCACAGTTTCCACGTAGTCGGCGGCGAAGCTCTGCAGGTTCGCTGGATCGCGACCCCATTTCCGCATCCATTCCGGTGCACAATCCTGTGTCAGGTCGATCAGCGGCCCGCCCATCAGAAACAGGCGATGCTCCTGGGCCCAGGCGACCAGTTCGTCCACCTGATCCCATTCGTAGCGACCGTCATCGGGTTCAAGTCGGGCCCAGGATGTGTCCACCTGAACGGCGTTGAATGTCCTGAGGAATTCAGATTGTTCACCAGGCACCGTGGCAAGATGGGCGCCGAGGAAGACGGGAATGCGGGATGCTCTTTGCCGACGAAATTCGATTCGCTGTGCCACGTAGTGCTCGCACAGCAAATCGGACGCTCGAGCCGACAGTTCCAGTGACAGCACTGCAGCGGCCGCCGAAGTTTCGGGAACTTCCGCACGCAAAGCGGCTGAACGGAAGGCACGGTGCGATTCGCGAATCAGCTCTTCCAGCACCGTGGAGGTCTGTAACCCGGAGGCGTGCCAGACAGAGTACTGGTTGCGAAGCCGCGACAGTTGTCCGCGGGCCAGCTCGAGTTCCAGTTCGTAGGGCACCGCCTGCTCGCGGAGACTTGTGCTGTGCACAACGCGTCGGGTCCCGTCGAAACGCGGCCACAACACTCGCAGCTGACCACTTTCGGATCCGGCTCGCTCACAGCGGAACAGGTTGCCATCCAGAGACGCGTTGGCACGAGTTACCCGGCCGTCGTACGTCAGAAAATCCACAAGGGATGACGACGAAGCGGCCAGTAACAGATCAGTGCGTTCCGCAAGAAACTGAATGACCCCCATACGACACTGAGCCCCGATTCCGGACCGTTAGGTGGTGTGACTGAAGGCAACCGCAGCATCGAAACAGCGGGCGTGTTTCAACAGACGCCCGCTGGTTCCACTCTCTGCTGGTTCACGATCAATCCAGTTGTGTGAGGAGCCCTTTGCTGTCTCCAATGCTGTCAAGCGGTGCGCCCATCCGCTGCGCCATGGACAGGTACAGATTGTTCAGCGGAGTTTCGTTTTCATACTTGACGTAGCGTCCACCACGAATCGTACCACCGCCACCACCAGCCAGCAAAATCGGGAGGTCATCGTGATTATGTCGGTTGCCATCGGAGATGGCGCTTCCGTACAGAATCATGCTGTTGTCCAGCAAACTCCGGCCACCCTCGTCGATGCTGTGCAGGTTCTTCAGGAACCGGGCAAAGCGTTCAATCAGGTAGCGGTCAATTCGTGAGATCTTCTCCATCTTTTCCGCATCGTTCTGATGATGCGACAATTCGTGATGGCCGTCACGCACTTCCACTTCCGGATAGGTGCGATTGCTGCCGGCGTCGGCCAGCATGAAGCTGGCGACTCGTGTGGAATCTGTCTGGAAGGCCAGAGTCAGAATATCGAACATGAGGTTGATGTGTTCTGACAACTCGGCCGGAATCCCCTCAGGCAACGCCAGTTCCGGTACTTCCTTTGGTCCTTCCATCGCCCGAGCCACACGCTGTTCAACGTCTCGCAGACTTGTGAAATACTCGTCCAGCTTCTGACGGTCGGCACCGCTGAGTGAAGGTTGGATGCGTTTGGTGTCCTCGCCAACAAAGTCGAGGATGCTGGCGCGATTTCGACGCCGGCGTTCGTTGTTGGCAGCCTGCTCGGGGTTGCCGAAAATTCTTTCAAAGGCAGAACGCGGATTGGCCTCTTTGGCACACGGAGTCGTGGCGGATTTCCATGAGATGTTGGAGGAATACGCACAGCTGTAACCGGAATCACAATTGCCCGCGTTACGACCACGGTCCACACCGAGCTCCAGCGAGGGAAGTCTTGTCTGACTACCAATCCGCTCGGCAACCGCCTGGTCGATTGACTGTCCAACGCTGATATCCGCTCCGGAGGTCTTGCGTGGCTGTGCTCCGGTCAGGTAGGCACTGGCATTACGGGCATGATCGCCGGGCCCGTCACCGTTGGCTCGAGCGTGATGCTGTGTCAGCCCTTCCAGAATCAGCAGGTTGTTTTTCAACTCTGCCAATGGCTCGAGCGTTGGGGAGAACTGAAAATCTGCCCCTTCACCGGTCGGACGCCATTTGTCCATGATCGCCCCGTTGGCGAAGAACAGACAGGCCATACGCACAGGGCGGGTTTCCGCGAGTGCAGCGGCAACTGCACGCGAGGGCAGCATGGCTTCGAGAAATGGCAGGCTGACCCCACAACCAAGACCACGCAGAACGGTACGACGATCAAGAATGCGTCTTCTCATGGCGATTGTCCTTTGAATTCAGGGGAGCGGGCCGCCCCGGACAGTTCAGGTCGGCACGCAGGTTGGATTGTTGAGGCAGGTTTTCACAAAGAAACAAAGCATACCGTTGACCACTGGTGGGATACCAGTGAGGACCTTCCGCACATCGGCGGGCGATCCGTGGGGGTTTTCCCGGACGGCACGGGGCAGAACGGGCAGATCAATTTCAGCAGGCTGATTGCAGGATCGTCACAGTTTTAGCCGGAAAGCCGGCGCCGACCACAGTTCTCAGGGCGTTACCGCCGCTGTCTGAGATTCTCTGGTACGACTTCGCCTGAGGAAAGGATCGGACGTCACAATTCCTTCAACAAGGGCAGAAAAACGATTTCCGTTCTGTTTCATGAACAGCACAGCCCCGTCCACGGCACACTTGTCATAGTACTCAAGTCCGCGACCAAGCCCGTACGTCATCAGCTTTTCAGCAAAACTTCGATAGAATTCATCTTTTTGCTTTAACAGGATCGCGTTCAGCTCGGTCGGGCCGGAAAACTTTGCCCCGTCTGGCAGGTCTCCGGAAGCATCCACGGGCTTGCCCGCTTCCTGATCTCGCCAACGTCCCACCGCATCAAAGTTCTCAAAGCCCATCCCGAGTGGGTCGAGGGTCTTGTGGCACGAGGCACACCCTGGATCCTTTCGGTGCAATTCCAGTCTTTCGCGAAGACTGAGGTGACTGACGTCCGCTCCAGCTTCTTCCAGTGGTGGAACTCCCGGCGGTGGCGGCGGAGGTACCTGCCCCAGGATGTTTTCCAGAATCCATTTGCCGCGTTTTACCGGGCTGGTGCGTCCGGGGTTGGAGGTGAGCGTCAGGACGCTGGCATGCGTCAGCACTCCGGCCCGCTGTGTGCCTGCCAAAGAAACGCGAACAAATTCCTCGCCCTGCACGCCGTTGATCCCGTAGTGCTTTGCCAATCGCTCATTGAGAAATGTGTAGTCCGCCGACAGAAATTCTTCGATGGACCGGTTTTCCCTGACAATTGTCTGAAACAGCAGTTCGGTTTCACGGCCCATAGACGCCCGCAGCGGCTCATCAAACTCCGGAAACACTTCCGGGTTGGGACGCACGTCGGCCAGGTTTCGCAGATTCAGCCACTGTGCTGCGAAATTCTGACTCAGGGCACCGCTCTTCGGGTCCTGCAGCATGCGTTCAATCTGGCTTCGCAGTATCTGTCGATCGCGTAAACGCCCGTTCTCTGCCACCTGCAGGAGCTCGTCATCCGGCATACTGCTCCAGAGGAAGTAGGAAAGTCGCGAGGCGATTTCGTAGTCATTCAATTCACGATCAGTCTGACCTTCCGGTGGATCGGCTTCCATACGGAACAAAAAGTCCGGTGAGACCAGCACGGCCTGCAGGGCCACAAACAACCCGTAGTCATAGGTTTCGCTCTGTTCCGCCATGGTTTTTTCGACCAATCCGGCAAAGCGGTCGACCTCACCGTCTGTCACTGGCCGTCGGAAGGCCCGGTACAGAATTGGTCGCAGAACTTCAGCCGCCGCTTGTCGAGGCGTCTTCATGTCGGACGGTCGGGAAGTGACGAATCGTTTGTGCGTGTCATGCCAGAATTCGCCATTTCCCCCTTCGGGCCCCTGCACTTCGATTGAACGGATGGCAAGGTTTCGGTCGCGGCGTCGTTCCGGCGCATCCGGGGCATAAAAATCGTTCAGGAACGCGCCGGCAATCTCGTGTTCGCCAGCTTTCAGTTCCAGCGTTTCTTCGAAGACCTTTGCCTTGCGGTGTCCGGGAACTTCAAATTCCTTTGTGTTGTTGCGGTCGACCATCAATCCCAGACGGGCGACTTCATCACCCGCCTGCGTGGCCCAGGCTTCCAGGCGTACGGTGTATTTGCCGTCGGCCGGTGCATTGACTTTGACGGACAGAGTGCCGTTAGTGGCCAGCACGGCAAACCCTTCCCCATCCAGATCCGGGGCGGCTCCGCTGGCCGAGTTGATGAACTGGCCACCGGCGAACGTCTGGCGAATTCCCTTTGAATAATCCTGGGTGTCGATCACCGTGGAAGCCACCAGCTCCGCAGCGTCCAGATACTTTTCCATCAGCAGTGGCGGGACACTCAGAACGTCTCCGATGTTGTCGAAGCCCTCACCCACGTCGTCCTGGGGAAACTTGTCAGCCGGCGTGATGGTCAGACCGAAAAGGTCACGGATCGTGTTGTTGTATTCGGCCCGATTCAGGCGGTGCAGAGTCGCTCGGCCGGAGTGTTTCACGAGATCGCAGTCAAAGTTGTACAACTCATCGTACAGAATCTGTGTCACTTCCTGCCGCGCGGCTTCGTCGGGCTTTGGTTCATGCCCTGATGGTGGCATCGCCCCCGCATTGATCATCCGATAGACGCGTTCCCATTTGGTGTGATCGCGAAGGAAATCCTCCGCCCCCTGCAGGTCATGCACCGCAATGCCTGATTCCTGAGTCTCCTGTCCATGGCAGTCATAGCAGTGGGTCTGCAGGTAAGGTCGCAGCTTTTCTGAGACCGCGCGTTGCCGCTTTTCCAGCTGCTCCTGCTCCGCCGCTTTCAGTGCCGTCAGTTGTATCTGAGCCAATTCCGCGGCCGTTGGTGTGGTCCTGCCGCCGGATTCTGACGCAGTGCGGACATTCTCTACAGCGGTCTGGTCTGCCAGTAGTGACTGACCAGAATTTGAGGACCAGTATCCGGCAAGTCCAGTTCCGATGGCAACGATCAGTACAACGCTCAATACCATCGCCCCGATGACCCTCGGACGCCAATGAGACCGTTGTCGGGACGTCTGTTCCAGTCGTCCTGCCAGCTGCATGGTGCGACGTTGCCGCAGGTTCGTTTTTGTCGGCGCGGCAGAGGCTTCCTGAGTCCGTCCCTGAGTCCGCGCCGATGTGGCTGCTCGTTTAGTTTCCCGGGAAGTCGCGGGAGCCGCTGCCGAATAGTTCGCTGCCTGTCGGTTTTGGATGTGATTCAACACAGACTTGGCCGTGGGTGAGGTGGGCGAGGTCGTGTTCCGTGGTGACTCGGTCATGGCGGGCTATTGGCGCAACCCCGAGGCCACGGCCGCCGCCATTCGCGACGGATGGCTGTGGACGGGTGACATGGGTTGCCTCGATGCCGATGGCTTTTTGACGCTCAAGGACCGCAGCAAGGATCTGATCATCAGCGGCGGCTCCAACATCTACCCGCGTGAGGTGGAGGAGGTGCTGCTCACGGCGGTCGGTGTGAGCGAAGTGGCCGTGGTGGGCGCACCGAACCCCGAGTGGGGCGAAATCATCGTGGCGTTTGTGGTGTTGACGGTCATCATGATTTTTGTGATTCCTTCCTTCAAGGAAGTGTTTTCGTCCTTCGGCGCAGATTTGCCCGCCCCCACACTGTTCGTGATCGCGTTGAGCGAGTTTTTCGTTGAGTACTGGTACCTGATCTTCGGCGGTCTCGGTGGGGGGTTCTACTTTTTCATGCAGGCCTGGAAGCGCAACGAGAAGGTCCAGATGTTCATGGACCGCCTGCTGCTCAGGATTCCCATCTTCGGCCCCCTGGTCGAGAAGTCCGTGATTGCACGGTGGACCCGGACCCTGGCGACGATGTTCGCGGCCGGCGTTCCCTTGGTGGAGGCGCTGGATTCGGTGGGCGGTGCATCGGGCAACTCGGTGTTTCTCAGGGCCACGGACAAGATCCAGCAGGAGGTGTCCACGGGCACCAGCCTGACCAACGCCATGACCAACGCCAACCTGTTCCCATCGATGGTGCTGCAGATGTGCGCGATCGGTGAAGAGTCCGGCTCGATCGACCACATGCTGGGCAAAGCGGCCGACTTCTACGAGGCAGAGGTCGATGACATGGTGGCGGGTCTGTCGAGCCTGATGGAGCCGGTCATCATCGTGGTCCTGGGCACCGTCATCGGCGGCATCGTGGTATCCATGTACCTGCCCATCTTCAAGCTGGGGCAAGTGGTTTGATCTCCGGTCTGTTCGACGCGCTCTCGCTGGGTGCACTGGGTCTGCTGGTGGGCAGCTTCCTGAATGTGGTCATTCATCGCCTGCCGAAGATGATGGAGATGCGGTGGGCTGCCGAGTGCGCCGAACTGCAAGGAATCCCCGACCGCGCCCCGGCGTCTCCCCGTTTCAACCTGCTGGTGCCCCGATCCCGCTGTCCCTCCTGCGGGCACCAGATCCGCTGGTTCGAGAATGTCCCCCTCATCAGCTATCTGGTACTGGGGGGCAAGTGCGCCATTTGCAAGACGCCGATCAGCCTGCGCTATCCCGCGGTCGAGGTGCTGACCGGCATCCTCTTCGGCTGGTGTGGCTGGCACTGGGGCATGGGCTGGGAAGCCGCGGTCTGGTGC
>JALQWE010000168.1 GCA_023258825.1 Planctomycetaceae bacterium
TCGCGGCGAAGGATCCAGTTCACAGTATGATTGCAGAAGCCACAGACTCCGTCGAAAAACACCACAGGTTTTCCGACGGCCGGACTGGTGGTCGCAGCAGAGACTTCTGAGGTTTCGTCACTCGATGTGACTTTCATACCGTAACTTCTCTGAGGGATGTGAGAGAATCTCTGCCGGGAATTTATCAGAATCCGGCAGAATCACACTGTGGTCGTCCAGTATCAGTCACCACGCCTTTTGATTGAAGTCAGGCTGTTATGGCCGAGTGTTTCTCCAGCGTGCCGCGGAATAGCATGCCCCGCCGTCACCGCTGCCGGGTCAGGCCACTAGTCCCCACGGGAACGAACGTAGTTCCTGTGCCTCAAGATTCCGGATGCCGGGGCACGTGACCACACTTCGTGGCTATCCGACTGTAGTGCAGTGCACAAAAAAAAGGAACGGCAGCTTGTGCGGCCGTTCCCTTTGTTCAGCAATACGTCATTCGCAGAATGACGGCAGGACAATCAGTCCTGGTAGTCAACTTCGATGTGACCCTTCTTCACGCGAACGTCGACGGCGTACTTGCCGAAGTCGTAGCGTACGCGGTCGCCATCACGGCGGCAGATCACTTCTTCTTCGCAGCTGCACTCGGGAACGCAGATCTGGATGAAGACGACCTTCTTCTCGCAGGCACAGCAGGACTTCTCGCAACCGCAGGACTTTTCACAGCCACAGGACTTCTTGCAACCGCAGGATTTCTCGCAGCAGTCACAAGGTTCGTCGCAGGGATCATTCACTGCGATGATGCGAGGAACTGCACACGGTGCCATTTCGTGCAGGTCCTTGTACTTCACGTGTTCGAAGAGTGCTTCCGGAGCAGCTTCAACGATCGTTCCGTGCTCAGGAACCGGCGTCGGAGCCGGAGCTGCTTCCTGTCCATTTACCTGGCCCAGCACCAGACCACACAGCATCAATGCAACCACTGACAACGATTTCATAATAACCTCCACCTTTCTCAATACGAACAACCTTACCAACCTCATGCGGCAGGATACCGTTTCAATGCTCTGCCCGACCCGGGGAGTTTTTACCCCGTACAACTGAGTCGCTTACTGAAAGACGCCTTGACCTGAGCTAACAAACGGACACGAGAAGCCTCTCTGTGGTTCCGCCTATCATTCAGATTTCAAACCCGTCTACCACATTGCGATCCGGCGGGTCGCCAGAAGTCGGCATAACCAGACTTCAGTCGATCAACCATGCATCACTCAGAACACTCGGTCAAGCTCCGTTGAGAAACTCTGCCCGCTTCGCAACCTGCGAAGATGAGACGCAACACTCAGGAAATATACGTCAGCTGCGGCGCCGTGACAACTGTTGCGAAATGGGAGGTCTGCGGGCTTTTAACGTTCCCGGCCTGCAGTCGAGGTACGAACGAACACACAGACGCAGGTCTACTGCTTTACCAGGACATCCCCCCAGACAACCTGAGGAACACCGGAGAAGCACCTGAGATCGATTGAAGCCAGAGCGATATCGAATCAGACCGGAAAACCAAAACGCCATTAACAAAACGCCACAAACCATTATCAAGAAATGATTTACAACAAAACACAAATCACAAAACCAAGCCCTCAACGTTGCTCATGGCTGCGGAAGTTTTCAGGTGATCACACCGCGGTGGGATCGTCTGCCCCCACAAATGGTGCCCGACGAGTGCGTGGTTCGTTTGTGGCGTTTGAGCAGGTGATCCCTGTTTTTCGGACTCTGAGGGGGCTTGTGAGCAAATTACGGATTTAGAAAATTGCTAAATCTGGGAACTTCGGGACGAATAGGGCTGCGAAGGGCTTCTGCAGGGATAAGGCCATTGGGTGCCCGCAGCCTTCGTGGAGCAAATGGAGAAACCAGCTGTGGGGTCTCTGCGTACAAGCCAGGCAACAGGGCCTTTTGTGAACTTGTTGACGCGACAGTCCGTGAGATATTCGACAGGATCTCAGGAGTGATTCAACCGGGTGAGACAAATCCACCAGGCTGGCGGCCCCGTGTTCATGCAGCAAGTGGCTGCGATTCGATGCGACAAAACGCACAGCCCGGTGTTCCCTGCTGTTTCGATCAAACAAACATCAACCCCGGATCAGGCTCAAAACCCGGTTATTCACATGTCTTTCAATCGCTGGACCATCCCGGCGATCAATCGAGGGCATTCTGACGGCCCATAGCACACCTCTACCATGAGGCGTGAAGACCTAGCCAAACCACTTCCCCTAGTTTACGTTGCTCCAGGCGAAACCTGGCGCAACGCTCGAGTGAGGTCGAACAGTCCATGGAGGGCAATTTGACTGTTTGCCAATGCATGGATCCTCGGCAGTGCTTAGGGAGCACGGCTGGCAGTGACGGCAGCCGGGGCGGTAACCGCCGCAGCGGGGAATGAGGACTCCAGCTGCCCGGACTCTGCATTGTACAGGCGGACAATGCCATCGAAACCACCCACTGCTACCTGAGCATCGTCGGGCCGAAAGCTGACCGCGAACACGGGCGACGGCAAACCAGGAAGGTCGACGATTTTGGCCGGATCTGCCACCTGGCAGATCCGTGCGGCCCCGGAAACTGCGGTGCTGGAACCGATCACAAAGCGTGTGCCGGATCGGGAGATGTCCAGATCAGTGAGTCGCCCTTCCACTTTTGGCCACGATCGAATCAGGTTGAAGTCGTCTCCGATCTGGCGCGCACGCTCACGGAAGATCTTGTAAAGCCTGGGTTCGCCATCAGCTCCAACGGCCAGCACCTCTTCGGCCGCCGGTAGACGCTGAACGTCGACCAGACCGCCCTTCAGGGCCCCGGGCGTAATGCTGGTGATGTTGTCGACGAACTGACCATTGGAAACAATCGAGAGTTTCATCGAGCGATCGCGACTGACGCTGATGACGTGATCATTTTTCAATGAAAAGGTTGTCCCCTGAACCCAGTCGGCATGGGCATCCATCCGCATCTGCTGTTCACCAGACTCCACCTTCACCACTCGAACTCGGTTGTCGGCACTGCCAAAGGCCACCAGAGTTCCATCATCATTGAAACTGACACCAAACAGAGAATCGTTGCTGATCGTCAGAGCATGCAGCAGTTTTCCGTCAGCAACATTCCAGAGCTGAAGTTCACCGAACAGCGACGGAGTTCCGCCAGCCACAGCCAGGATTTGACCGTTGGGCGAGAACGCTAGAGATTCGATCCGCTGCGCTCGCCCGATGAATCGTCTGGGAGCAGCGCTGCCATCCAGGGTATGAATCTGAACTTCATGATATCCCGTGACGGCCAGCATGCGACCGTCGGGTGAGTAATCCAGGGAGGTTACAACCGGAGGTGACGTGTACACGGGAGGGTTGTCCGGCGAAACCACCTGCTCGACGGAGGCTGGTGTGTCATCCACAGCCCCCTGACTGATCCATTTTTTCAGCAGTTCGACCTGCTCGGGCTTCAAAGGATCTGCGTTGAGGGGCATCTCCGGGTCATCGCCAATCACATTCTGGATCAGCGGGCTGTCGTCCACTTTTCCCGCAAGAATTGCAGCGCCCGAGTCACCGCCGTGCAGCAGATCAGCCACGGACGTCACAACCAGCCCGCCTTCCTTCTTTCCGCCGAAGTGACAACCCGAGCAGTTTCTCTGCAGAATCGGCCTGACAGAGCGGTAGTAGCTGATTTTGGATTCGCCACCATCCTGACCAAAAGAGGTCGTCGTGAAAAACAGTGCGGTCAGGAGTCCAGCGAAGCTAGGCAGGATGGAACGACAGACAGGCATGGGATAGCCCTCAGCAGCGTGTTGAAGTAGGTGGGTGAAGGCGGCAAGCCACCTTCATTTGTCTGTGAAACCTTCGGGCCGGAGAATTCCGGGCCTTGTGAATATTCCCGCAGTGAGTCTGCAGGGGCAGTTCCGGCAGGCTGTCAGAAGGAACGCCTGCCGTGTTCCTGGGTGCCTGATTGAGCGCCACCAGAACCGCAGCCGCTGTTTTAATCCGCGGTCAGGGAAAACGCAAAGAGTCCCGGGCCAGGGGGCCGTCTTTTTTTTCGGGTTGCCCGGAATTGACGATCATTCCGAAGCGATGGCATCGACAGGCTCGTCCGGAGTTGGTGAAAACGCGTTCAACGACAAGCAATCGCGTTTCGCCTCAACAAAACGAGCTACCGAGCTGTTTCCTGCCAAAAATCTAAAACTGCGACGGTTTTCAATCAATCCCGCCATGCCACGAAACCTCACTTCTTCCATGATTTCGCCATCGCAGGGCCACTCGCGAGTAGCAGTCGAGGTGACGCGATCCGCAGCGCCGGCCCGGGTGTTTTTCGAGCAAGAACCGTCCATTTGGGAGCCCGGCCGGTCAACGTCGGGATGGGCCGTAAAATTCCTCCAGTTGTTGACGCAGCTGAAGTTCCCGATCCAAAGGATCGCGAATCGACCAATCTCGCATCGGGTCTGTGACAAACCACGGGCCCATGTCGTTTCTGTAGTACAGCTTCTTTTGTTCGGTCAGATTCAGTGGCCTTGCGCCGACGCGTCCGAAAACCGAGAGCTGATGTCCCGATTCGTCCACTGCGCGATCCCGGTCCAGTCCCTCTGACACACAGAGAGCCCGTCCTTTTCCTGTGACAGGGAATGTGGCAATCAGTGTGGGCTGGGGACGCGGGGAGAAGCCTGCATTGCCCGGGGACTCCGGCGACGTCAACTGGACAACGTGAACCCCATTCCTCCCATCGGCGAGATAGGCGAAAAGGCTGGTGTAGGTAATCCCCAGTTTCACATCACGAAGATCATTGATCCTGCCCGCGGCATTGTAGATTTGATCCACGTGAGGATTGAGAGGATCGCGGACATCCACAAGGATCATCCCCTGTTGACCGCCGGATACGTATGCATAGGTTCTGGCGACATACACGTTTCGCGCATCATTCAGGGGAACCATCGATTTCAGAACTGGCGTTTTCGGTTCAGTAATATCCAGTACCTTCAGGCCCTCCTCGTCCACAACGAACGCGTAGCGAAACTGAATCTCCACGGCGACCGGGTGTTGCAGTACGTCCGGTCCGAGGACACAATTGATCACTGGATTCAGGGGATCGTCAAGGGAAATGCTTACCAGTCCAGCAAGGCAGCAGACCCATGCGGTCGTTCCGGACAGTGTGACGGACCGAGCCCCGTGGAGCAGGCCGTTTGGATTGAAGACGAGATCCTTCTTCAGCACATTGTTCAGCGGATTACCGTCCAGCAGTGTCCCGGCGCCGATCAGGATCAGTCCTTCCTGAAAATCAGTGGCGTAGAGATATCCATAAACGGGATGCACAGCCTGCTCATGATTCGCGGCCTGTTGCGTTCGCTGCGGATCGACAGCCATGGTAGCCGGCACGGCGATATCTGTGGCATAAGGGCTCTCCACGTACAAACGCTGACCCAGAGGTGAAACGGGAGCGGTTGTAATCCGCTGAGAGAAGCCTTTGTGCTCCACAAAAGCGGTGTCGTAGATCCGGATTCCCGCCTCGCCACAGGCCGCGTAGCAGTATTCCCCCCGCACCTGCACACTCAGGACTTCGTGCTGTCGATCGGGACGCAGCCATTGCTCGCCAATGTCACTGCCAGGATGTCGGACCGCATCCACAAGCGTGCGCCCACGTTCGACATGCGCCCGATAACGGTCGGGATACACCGTTTGATGCATCGTACTGCCGATCACAGACTGCGGTTCATCTCGTTCCGTCACGGCAATCGCCTGCAGGCCATCCTTACCGGCCGCGACCCAGCAATTGGCTCCGATGAAGTTGAAGTAATTGGTCCCGTGCATCAGCAACTGGGCCATGAGAGCGTTGTTGTCATTCTCTGCCGCGAGATGACAGTCCGTACATGTCTTTGTCTCGCCTTTTCCTCGAACTGTATGCGGGACATTGGTGCTGAAGGCTGTGCCACTGAACCCTTCTGCTGATACGGTCTGCTGCTGCAGGTAAACAGCTTCCCGATTGCTGTTGAACGACGTCACATGGACCGCGCAGGACGATCGCGCCGGCCCAATCCGATTGCCCGTTACGTTGCCGTCCCGAGCCAGCATGAAGACGTCATCACGGAGGGTCTGAAAGTTATAAGCGATATGATTTCGACTGATATCACCCTCATTGTGCAGTGACGGTGTCCGACGATTAGCCTTCTGAGGCAGATGACATCCAAAGCAACTGGGGTTCCACGATGTATGGCAGGCGATGCACGACATCGTTTGTGGCTGATGCGCCAGAGGACTCTGATCGGACGGCAAATCTCCCCACTCAAAACGCCCGCCGGCATCCATACGCACTGTTTTTGCCAGCGCGGCCGCAGGATTATAGTCCGGATGGTCCGGATCCAGAGTGTCGACCACCTGAGGCACTTCCCAGCTCATGTTCGGTTCGACCATGGAATTCTGAATGACTCGACCGGAGATGATCTCGAATCGACGTTGTCCGAACGGAGTTCGCATCACGGACAGGTTGCGTCCTGGCAGAGCCTGGTCCGACGGCGCAGCAGCCGGGCCTGAGGTCGTCAACTGCCGATAACCGTCAACAACGTGTCCAGCCGGCTTGTCTGCCGTCCCATGGCAGTCAGAACACTGAATCTCAATTGCCGCACGCACCTCGCCATACAGCTTCCCGTTTCCATGCACATCCTGGACGAAATGGCAATCCACACAGTGCATGCCTTTTTCGAGGTGAATGTCCAGCATGTGAACGGGCACATTGTCCTTCTTAGCCAGTAGCTTCGCCTCCAGATTCCGAACCTGTTGCAGAAGTTCAGGGCCCGGCTCCGTCCAGTCTCGATCACGCTGCATTTCCCGGGCCACGAGAGGAATCTGCAGTGCCTGTTGACGCTGTTCGACGGTCGGCTGCGGAATCGGCCGTCCGGCATAGTCGACCAGCTGACCTTCGCGATCTCGACGGAAGACTGCCTGGTAGACCCAGCCATGTCCGTGAAAGTCGGCAAATTGCGTGGTCGGCAGTTGAGCATTCAGCTCCGAGGAACGCTGCAGAAAATCAGGATCTGACCATCGCCCTCGCGCCGCCGCCTCATTCGGATCTGATTCCGAAGCCGCATTGAGCTCAGTGGTCGATATGCGGCGTTCACGGGCTGGGTACATGAAACGGGCATCTGTTTCCAGATCCCACCACATGTATCCCAGATAGCTGTTCATCACGGAGGTCCCCGGATGCATATGACAGACAATGCATTGACTGGTCGGAATTGCTGATGTGAAGCGATGTGTAATCGGATGCCCCGGTTCATTGCGGGGAATCATCGGGTCGAGGGGGCCGGTCAACGCATCCGGAATCGATGCCGCCGTACCACGGTTTCCGTAGCGGGAATACGGACCGGAGTGAATCGGCGAGCGGTCGTTGGCATAGATCATGTGGCAAGCCGTACAGCCGCTGGAGCGATAATCTCCCGGATGATCGCCGGTCCCCGGAAAATTAAGCGTCGGATCCAGCAGTCGGGTTTTCTGCAGACCGAGAAAGACG
>JALQWE010000169.1 GCA_023258825.1 Planctomycetaceae bacterium
AGTTCTTCGTCGCTGGGTTCCGCAGGAGCCTGATTCTTGCTTTTGCGCTTTGGAAACAGGTTCCACCAGCGTCTGGCCACATCCTCATCAGACCAGGGTGCAGCAACATCCGGCCGCGTCCTCACGATGACGTGCAGATGATTGCTCATCACGGCATAGCTGAGAATTTCCACAGCAAAGACGCCCGCCAGAAACTCCAGCCGCTGACGCACCCATTCTCTGCGATGTGAATAATCTTTTTTCGACAGAGGATCCCGGCCGCACAGGTGTGTCCGGCGAACACACCGGTTGACCACATGAAAGACCTGAATTTCTGAATCAGCAAGGATTTCGCGGCGGTTTACGCGTGGCATGGCAAAGGCTCCGAAGCAGGGATAAGGAGAGTCTAACCAGGTATTTCAAATTTACAAGGTGCATGGCACCGGCATGTCTTCATGTCCGAGGGGAATTTTTTGTTCTTTGTTGATTAATCACGCGGCTACAGCGATTTCAGGAGTACTTCGAGGAGTGATACCTGCTCTGGTGTCAGCGGGGATTCGGGCGCGTGGTGACCGGAATGCAGGACCTCCCGCAATGTCGTGGCACGCCCGTCATGAAACCAGGGACCTCGCTGGCTGACTCCACGTAATGATGGTGGGTTGAAATGGGTCGATCCGGTTTCATCCATCAGTCCGACATCGACGCTGTCAGGGGTCGTGTATGCGTTCCCGGCGTGACAGCTGCTGCAACCTGATCTGACAAACTCCTGATGAGCCAGCATCAGGGTGGGGGCAGCTGCCAGTTGCTCAGCCGACTCCAACACGGAAGGGGCAGGGGGCAGTGCACGCAAAAAGGCAGCGAGCGGCTCAATCGGCAGTTGCTCTGTGGATAACTGAGTCTGCATAGAAATGATCAGCGACGTTCTGACCTGATCTTCCAGCGATTCCCTGCTGCCATTCCATGCCCATGGTGCTGTGTCAGCAGTCCCCAGAAGAGACGTTACTTTTTTTGGCGCTCCTTTGGTCTCATCGCCAAAGGTATCCGCAAGTTGCCCATTTGTATGACCGTCCGTGTGACAGGAGTGACAGCTGTACCATCCATCCAATGATACGGTCGCGTCATAAAACAACCGCTCCCCCTCCTCTGCAGTCGTGAGTTTTCTGATCGGCCCCAGCGAAAACGTCCCGATCACCTCTGGTGTTTCTCCTGTCAGAGAAATCACGGTCATCGAATCTTCAAATCGATTGACAACAAATGCCACTTCTTCACGTTCATCAAGACAGATTGCCTCCGGTCGACGCCCGGTCTTCAGGCGTTCGAAAGGAAGATGACTGGCTGTTCGGAAGGCGAGTTGATTGGTCCCCGAAATCACCACGAGCGTCGCGTCGTTCGATGTTACGACCATCGCACCGGGATCACCGGAGCCTATGGACGGTGTTCCCAAAGGGTATTGTGATTGAACGCCCACCGATTTGCCTGTTTCCCGCGTTGCAGATGCCGCACCATACGTGGCGGTTTCCGTTGTTTTCAGAGATTCCGAATCTGAATCATGGTGGTCATCAGCGGCATCCAGACGGACCAGCGGAATGGAGTGAAGCCCATTCTGCATGAGCACTCCCCAGAACACGTGCTCATAGGTGCTGAAAGACCTTGAATCGAGCGTCTGACAGGTCACCATCAATGAAGATGTTTTTGGGTTCACAGCAAGACCACGAATATTATGGCCGTCGATCTCAACTGTTCTGCGGATCTGCCCTGAGTCCGACTGAAGCAGGCAGATTTCACCGCCGAAGTTGTCCGCTACAACGAGTCTGTCTGAACTTGTGAAAAGCAGCCTGCCGGGGGCAAAGGGCATACTGGTCCGTGTTCTGATCATGAGCCGGCCCGCATCGGAGAGTGTGCAGAATGTGACCGTCCGGGACCAGAGTGATGCAACGGCCACCTGACCGGACGCGGCATCCACCGCAAGATTCTGCGGGTAGCGCGGCAATGTCACTCGCTGCATCACGTCGAGTGTTCTGCGTTCCGTATCAAGTCCAATCACAATCATCTGATGAGTTTCGGGATCGAGGGCCAGCAACCAGCGACCACACTGTTCCAGCGCTGCAAGTGACTCTGCGACTTTCCATTCCGAAAAGCACGCCCCGGATTCTGCATCAAGAATGCTGATGGTTCCGGTCTTCGAGTTGGCCACCAACAGCAGTCCAGATATGTAAACCACATCACACGGGGCACGATACGCCGCACGATTGGGATCAGAAACGCGTATCGCGTCGTTTGCCAGCGCTGAAGCAAACTGATCTGACAGCAAAAAGACCCCGATGAGAAATCGCAAACGCATCTGGAGGATTTCCTGACTTCGAACCGATCTGATCGGCTTTTAGATGCCGACCACAAAGATCAACCAAATACGAACCAAACGATATCACCCTGTGCACAGTGTACTCCACCCGACAGCAGACAAGCAAAGTCGCAATGATTCTGCCCAATCCTGTCTGAGTTCAGCCGGGCTACGGTAATCCAATTGCCGAAATCAGCTTCAGAGGTATCATCAGACTTACAGTGTAACCTGAATGGGAACCCGGCCACACAGATTTCACTCCGGAAATTCCCAGGGATCCAGGTCAGCACCTGAAGTTCTGTCCATCCGGACTCAGCGGGATTTCACTGGCGTACGAACAAACTGGTTGTGATCGTCCGTGTGTGTTCACTCCCCCAATCGCGCCCTTGGACACAACACATCTCCGCGGGCGTTCCACGACGACCGCGGGCAAGCCTCAAAATAAGGCAAGTTCATCGGTGTCGCATAAGTCGAGCACGCTGAAATTGCTGCGATCGTCAACTATCAACCTTCACATTCCACATCCCTCTCAGGCATAAGGCGACTCCATGGAACCAATTCGCAGCACGCTTCAGAAAAATCTCGACAGTGTTCATCAACAGATTTCAGCCGCATGCCAGAGGTCCGGGCGTCAGGCCGGGGAAGTGCAGGTCGTCGCCGTCACGAAATATGCCGAACCCGCGTGGTTCCTTGAACTTGCCAAACTGCATCCGACATTCGGTGAGAACCGTCCGCAGCAACTGGCGGATCGTCAACAGCAATTGCCCCATATTCGCTGGCACCTGATCGGACAGTTGCAGCGGAACAAAGTCAATCTCGCACTTCGACATGCCTCCATGATTCATTCGATTGATTCCATCAGGCTACTTGAAGCGATCCGAGCTGCGTCTGACGCCATTGGCTTCAAGCCCTCAATCCTGCTTCAGGTCAACCTGTCAGGCGAAGCGACCAAGTCCGGATTTTCGCCCATCGAACTGATACAAAGCTGGCCCGACATCCTGAGGATCAGCTCCGGACTTCCGATTGAGGGACTGATGACGATGGCTGCGGAGTCGGATGACCCGGAATCTGCCCGTCCTGTATTTCGTGGGCTGAGGGAACTGCGGGACACACTCAGTCAACGCCCGGACAGCATCGAGTCCGGGCTGAAGTTGCCGCAATTGTCCATGGGAATGAGTGGTGATTTCCTGACCGCGGTCGAGGAAGGGGCAACGCTCGTCCGAATCGGCAGCCGACTATTCTCAGGCCTGGAGACGTCGCCCTCGTGATGCGACAGTTAACAGCGGCAAAATCTGCCGAAAAGTGCAGCTTTCAAGATCCGCGTTTTGGCGGCAATCGAGTATTCGCGTTCGGATAAATCTGGCGGAAATGCCGATTACTCAGGAAGGAACGCTGATGTCGGGCCCCAACCCGACAGAGTCACTGACGCTACACAACTTAAAGCAGTGATCCTTTTCATTGTCCTTTCGGGACTGTTGCTGGCGGCGCCGGAAATGCGTGTCCGTCTGGCATGATGAGCGTCCTGAGAACAATCACGAAGAATCTCGAGGTCAAATTCTCCCCGAAGTGTCGGACGTGTCGCGTTCCCATCACCGGTCTTCTCACTTTCAGATGCCTGTTCAACCACCATGACACAAACTCGGACAACGCCGGGACGATCAACGATTCAATATCGCCGGGGGTTCGTCTTCCGGAAGAGTGCCGCATACGTCGGCGTATTGCTCTCTTTCTGGTTCCCGTGCCTGGCAGCCGAGGAGCCGGCTTTTCTCCGGCTCACATCAGCCCGACTCTTTGACACGCGGTCCGGTCTTGACGACACGCCCTTTGTCGTCTGCTCGGATAATACGGAAGCCAACCATGTACCTGCGGGATCTCTGCTGACGAGCCTCAGCACAGAGCCAAAAGAAACAGCGGCTGCGGCGGCGACTCCGGATCAGACCGATGATCTGGAATACAATCGAGATTTGTCGGCCCGGACGACCTCACCTCCGCCTGCTCGGAAACACCAGCGGAACTCGGATTGCCTACCTGACGCCGCCATCGCAAGATTTCGAAAAAGCTGCTACCAGGGCATCTCACTGTCCAGCCTTTACATTCACGACGATACCAGCTCCGGTCTGGCAATCACTGGCGTGGATCTGTCAACAACACTGGCTGTACCACTTGGAAGCTTTGATAATCTACTTCTCATCACTCCTTTTTTTCGCCCGGACTTTCTCGATTCTGCAGCGTCTCTGAATCTGCCATCGGAAGTGTTTGAAACCGGAGTACGTGGATTCTGGAAACGTTCGATTAACGAGCGGCTGGGGACCATGGCAATCGTCACGCCGGGTATGCGCACAGACTTCCAGAACACAGACGGGGCCTTTCGAATCTTTGGTATGGGATTACTCACGTGGCAGGCTGTTCCGGAAACACTTGCATTGTCCGGAGGCGTTGTCTACACGGGACGCGAGGATTTTCCTGTACTTCCAGCCGTTGGATTGCTGTGGACACCGACTCCCGACTGGCGATTCGACATCCAGTTTCCGTCGCCCAGAATCTCCCATCGCATCCAGAAGGATGGGCAGAACAGTGAAACATGGGCTTACCTGTCCGGAGTCTTCGGAGGCAACTCATGGGCAGTAGAGCGACCGAATGGTGCCCGCGATGAAATGACATTGCGCGATTATCGTCTGATCACCGGTGTTGAACATGTACTGGCCGGAAATCGCAGCCTGTTCGGCGAAGCAGGTTATGTGTTCGGACGTTCCCTTGAGTTTACCAACAGCAGTGAAACGACCGATCTGGACAGCACATGGATGCTGCGTTGTGGCATAACATTCTGAAGACGTACCAGCAGCCAACTTCGATCGGGAATCGGCCCAGTCTGCCACTCGAGCGATAGTTCACTCTCAAGGAAAGGGCACGGTCACCTAAGGCCGCGGGACAATGCTATCCGAGGCCTCGGAACCCTGATCGGAGCGAGACACAGACGGCTCCGTGGCCGGCATAATCCTGGTCGCTGCCGAGGCTTCGCCTGCTTCCGTCGGGATCCCCGGGCCACCCTCCGAAATGACCAGAAACGGCTGCGGATTCGCGCGCCGTGAGGTCGTGGACGACAACGACGCAGTGACCAGTACAAACAAGCCGATTCCAACCGGGATGACGGTACTCAATTCGAGACGGCGACGCCAGTAAATTACAAGCGGCCGATCAGTCGATTGCCGGCGCCGCACATGACGCATCACCGGGCCGGATTCGTGCTCCTTTGCGAAGGCTTCTGATCGCTCAATCAGAGTCGTCACCAGGCCCTCTGTGATCTGCGGAAGCCGTTCTGATTCCTCCGAACGCGGCAACGCGTCAATCAGCGAACGACTGCTGACCGCCAGCTGATCTTTCAGTCCGGAGGACTGCTGTTCGGCCGTCAAAGTCGGATCCGTCCCGCGCAGAGAGGCAACTTCACGAAGTGCAGAGACTACGGTAATGTGGTTCCTCACGTCACACTGTTCCGCCACAGGGAACAACAAACTTGCCCGCAGTGAAAACAAATCCGCACGGGTCTTTTCGCCCAACCAGTGCAGAGTTACCTGCGTGAGCGGACCACGAACATCCACTGCAAGTCGGCGGCGTTCCCTGTCGAGCCAGCGAAATGTTCCATCGTCCGGTAAATCAGTGATCAGAATTCCATCGGGAATTCGAAGAATACACTGATCCGGAAATCGAGAGCTGAAAATCACAAGATCCGACTGTCCCGGCGGAGACTGCCCCGGAGTGACCACCACGGTCGTCAAAGCAACAACCGCCAGCTCTCTGAGTGATTCCGGCGTTGACGCGACCGGAGCAGCCGGAAGCTGTATCTGTACGGCGGATGTTTTCTCCAGTGCTCCGGGCGGACGAATAGCCGACAATCGCGGGCCGCTGACAGTGATGGAGAGTCGATTCGCAATCGGAATTACCCAATCCGGAATCGGGCCTGTTTCAAGATCCGGAAATCGGGTACGCAGATCTTCACCTGCGATCAGCAGCACATCCACCCATTGAAGCCTTTCCGAAATCACGGGCCAGGGTAGAACTGAATTTCCTTCAGAAACTCCATTCGTCGCGTTGGGAAGCGCAAGACTCCAGACCACGGTGAAGTCTGTGACCCCGAATAACTGGCGAACGACATCCTGTCCGGCCGAAAAACGATTTCCCTCGCGCACCAGCGGCAGCACTTCCCGCTCGGTCAGCACCACTGGCTCCGAAAGCAACCGCGCGGACTCGGGAAATTGCATCTGCAGTGGCCCCAGACTTCCGGACCACTGAGACATCCGGGCAAAGAATACGATCCGATCAGGCGTTCGAAAGGCAACCACTTCAGCACGGGGATCCACCGGATTCAAACGTTGAAGAACCACCGGCTTTGACTCACCTACAATCTGAAAGCGGACTTCCTGCCCCGGCTGCAGCAAATCCCCCGCATTAATTAGTGGATCAGGAATGGCATCTCCCGGATCCAGAAACGTGAGTCCTTCGGGATGCTGATCCAGCAACGTCATTGAAGACTCAAGAATCTGCGCATCCTGGACACGTGGGCTGGCAAGCCGAATCTGCGAATCATCCGGGCGCAGTTCCTGGCTGCCCGTGAGCGTTACCACGTGCAGTCCGGTCGTTCCCTCACGCAGCAGGATCACCAGCTGATCTCCACGTCGATGCCATGAGGCGAGCCGATTTGCCTCACCCGCCGCAACTTTAACGTCACTGATCGCGATCTGCTCCGGCACAGTCAGCCGATGCCGAAACACCGGCAGCCGCGATGTTTCGACATCCATCGAACAGTTCCACGCTACCTGCTTTTCACCAATGACGCAGGTCTGTGCCATCCGAATTTCGTGACGGCTGCGACGCGCTTCAAATGTCAGCTTCAGAACCCCCAGCCCGGCAGACGCCTGATACAGGTTGTCTGATCGGCGCAGCCATTGTCCCCAACGCTCCGACAACTCCGTAAACGCCGCCGGAACCACCACGCTGCGATCCGGCACGACAGGCGCGAACACCGAAGTTGTGCGTGCTGCAATCAGAACATTTGTCGCCGGAATACAGTCGGCAAACTGCTGCAATTCGCCAATTGGGATCTGTTGCTCTTCCACAGGAATCGGTTTCACAGAACGTAA
>JALQWE010000170.1 GCA_023258825.1 Planctomycetaceae bacterium
ATCACATTTCGGTGCGGATCCGGACGATGGATTTTCGTGGCCAGCCACAGATCAGTGTGCTGGAGCCGGGGACAGGCCGTCGACTGACTCACACGAATCTGCGGGTTGGTCGCACGTCGGACTGGACGGACTGTCACATCACCTTCAATTCGCTGGGCAACGAGCAGGTGTCGGTGTATGGGGGCGCGTGGGGCCCCACAGGCGGCTCAATGTGGCTGGAAGATGTGCGGTTGGAAGAGTGTGGGTTGTTGAACGTGCTGCGGCGGAATGGAACGCCGCTGGTGGTCCGTCGTGCTGAGGGTTCGGGGGAGTTGCTGGAAGAGGGGCGGGATTATGAGTCGGTGAGTGATCCGCGACTGGGCGTGGTTCCGTACGCCGGGGAGTACGAGGTCTGGCATGATTCACCGGAGATCCGGATGCGTGGTGAGTGGCCCGAGGGGACTCAGTTGCGTGTGTCGTGGTATCACCCGCATGTGATCTACGACGGTCAGGTGTGTGGATGTGTGACGGAACCGGCATTCCGGGACTTATTGAAGCAGCAGGCGGACGGTGTGGAGGCCATCTTTCCGGGCACGGACCGGATGATGATGCATGACGAGTGGCGGGTGCTTGGTTGGGACGAGAGTTTTCGGCGATCGGGTCAAACGCCGGGGCAGGTGGTTGCTGAGAACGTGCGTTTTTGTGCGCGATATCTGAAAACGTTGTAGCCAGCGCGGCGCGTGCTGGTGTGGAGTGACATGTTTGATCCGCATCACAACGCGGTGGACAACTATTATCTGGTGAATGGGGACCTGAGTGGTGCGTGGGAGGGGTTGTCGCGTGACGTGCTGGTCATGAACTGGAACTTCGGGGTTCGGGAGGAGAGTTTGAAGTTTTTCGCGGACCGAGGTCATCAGCAGATTCTGGCGGGTTATTACGACACGGATGCGGGCCAGATTGGGCGTTGGCTGGAGACGGTGCGGCGATTGAAGATCCCCGGGGTGCGTGGGGCGATGTACACGACGTGGCGGCAGAACTACGCGGAGTTGCGGGAGTTTGCGGACGTGGTGCGTGCGAATGAACCCGCGGGGGAGAGCAGGGAGTAGGGATTTACTTGGGGTAGCGGCCGTGGGATACAGCACGGCCGCTACGGCCCGGATTGGTTGGGGGGCGGCAATCAGCGTTTGCTGGCGACGAGTTCGGTCACGAAGCGAACGGTATCGGCCACCGGGACTTTGTGAGTCTCGGCTGATGCGCGCCATTTGACTTCGGTGATGCCTTCGGCGAGTCCTTTTCCGCCGACGGTGATTCGGAGTGGGATACCGATGAGATCGGCATCCTTGAACTTGAATCCCGGTCGTTGATCGCGGTCATCCATGAGCACATCGATCCCGGCCTGAGAGAGATCGCCGTAGAGGGTATTGGCGACCGTCATGACTTCCTGATCGGTGACATTCAGGGGGATGATCTGGACAGTGTAGGGGGCGACGTTGATAGGCCAGATGATGCCATTGTCATCGTGGCAGGTTTCGACGATGGAGGCGACGACGCGTGTGACCCCGATCCCGTAGCAGCCCATGATGATGGGGTGCGACTGTTCCTGGGCATCGACGAAGCGGGCATCCATGGACGTGCTGTACTTGGTTCCCAGTTTGAAGACGTGACCGACTTCGATGCCGTGGACCATCTGGAGAGACCCGGAGCATTTGGGGCAGGGGTCGCTGGATTCGGCATTTCGAAGGTCGAAGGTGGCGGTGATTTCGAAATGTGTTCCCGGGATGACCTGCGTGAAGTGGGCATCTTTCTGATTGGCGCCGATGACAGCGGAGCTGATCTGAGCGACATCATGATCAACGTAGAAGGGGCAGAGGAGACCGATGGGTCCGGCGAAGCCGGTGGGTGCCCCGGTCACTTTCAGAATGGTGGCTTCGTCGGCCAGTTCGACGGAGGAGGCCTTTGTGACGCGGCGGATCTTGCCTTCGTTGGCGGAGTGGTCACCGCGGAGGAGGATCGCCACGGGCTGGCCATCGGCCTTGTAGATCAGAGTTTTGATGAAGGACGTCGGCTCGGTTTTGAGGAGCCGGCTGACCTGTTCGATGCTGCCGGCGTTGGGCGTGGGCACGAGCACAGGGGCGGGAGCGGCATCGACGGGTTTTGGCAGCGCGGGGGTGCGACCGGTTTCTGCGCGTTCCTGATTCGCGGCGTAACCGCAGGATGTGCAGTGGATGACGAAGTCTTCGCCATTGCTGGCGGGAACCATGAATTCGTGGGAGGCATCACCGCCGATGGGCCCGCTTTCGGCTTCGACGGGCAGGTAACGCAGACCGCAGCGTTCGAAGATGCGGCAGTAGGCGTTATACATGGCGTCGTAGGCGGCGTTGAGTTGTTCGAGAGACGTGCCGAAGCTGTAGGCATCCTTCATCAGGAATTCGCTGGTGCGAAGAACACCGAAGCGGGGGCGTTCTTCGTTGCGAAACTTGGTCTGAATCTGATAGAGGGTGATGGGCAGTTGACGATAGCTGCCGATGTGTCTGGCCATCAGGTCGGTGATGACTTCTTCGTGGGTTGGGCCGAGTGCGAAGTGGAGTTTGCGGTCACCACGTTTGACTTCGAAATTGAAGAGCACATTTCCGAAGGCGTCTTTACGACCGGTGCGTTCGAAGATTTCGATGGGTTGCAGGGCGGGCATGAACAATTCGACTGCGCCAGCGCGATCCATTTCCTCGCGAACAATTTCCGAGACTTTGCGGACAGAGCGATAGCCGAGGGGCAGGTAGGTGTAGGCGCCTGCCATCAGTTGTCGAATCAGTCCGGCGCGCAGCATCAGTTGATGGCTGGGGACTTCGGCTTCGGAGGGGACTTCCTTCATGGTCGGAATGAACGTCTGAGACCAGCGCATAGGGAACCTGAATTCCAGAGGGACGAGGAGACGGTGAAGTTCAAACGCGAGGCAGGAGTTTAGCAGGATTCCCAAAACGGCGTAGACCAACTGCCGGGGGTGAGAAGGCGGAGTTTTTGAAAAAGCCAGTCTTTTTGCCGTGGATTGCTGAAAAATTCGCGAAAAGCGAGGTGGACGGGACAGTGGTAGCTGGAGTTTGGGTGTGGGGGAGTTGGCGGCGTCTTGTGGAGTTTGGTTGATCGGGTGTCCTGAGTGGCTGGGATCGCCTGCCCGGGAATTCTATCATGGGTGGACGGGACGGAGATGATTCGCCGGAAGCGATGCCGGTTCCGACACTGTCAGACTGGAAAGCGGATCGATGGCGCGCGTGTTTGTGAAGGAATTGAAGGACGGTGACAACGTCAACGAAGTTTTTCTGCTGGCGGACAGGCAACTGCGGGCGAATCGAAACGCGAATCTGTATCTGCTGGCGACACTGCGTGACCGTTCCGGGGTGATCAGTGGTTTGATGTGGAACGTGTCGGAGGACATGGTTCAGGACATTTCCGTTGGTGACTACGTGCGAGTCCGGGGCAAGGTGCAGTTGTACCAGGGAAGTCTGCAGATGATTGTGACGCAGATTGACGGGGTGCCTGAGACCACCTGCAATCCTGAGGATTTCCAGATGCAGCCGCAGGCCAGCGCGGGGCCTCTGCTGGCACGTCTGAAGCAGCTGCTGGGGTCAATGCGGTGTCCGGATCTGGGAACGGTGGCGGGTTGTCTGCTGGACGATGAATCGCTGGTGAATGGTCTGTGTTCTGCGCCGGCTGGTGTGAAGGCGCATCACGCCTATATGGGTGGACTGATCGAGCATGTGGTGTCGATGAGTGAGGTGGCGGATCGTTTGTGTGTGCTGTATCCGACGCTGGATCGGGACCTGCTGCTGATGGGTGTGTTGCTGCACGACATAGGCAAGATTCGTGAGCTGGCCTGGGATCCGGCGTTGGTGTACACGGATGAGGGGCAGCTGCTGGGTCATATTCATCTGGGCATGGAGATTCTGAACGAGAAGCTGGTTCAGGCGGAGCAGCGGCTCGGGAGAGCTCTGGATGCTGAGAGGATTCTGCGGCTGAAGCACATGATTATCAGCCACCATGGGACGCGTGAGTTTGGCAGTCCGGCGGTCCCGATGACTCCGGAAGCGATGACTCTGAACTGCATTGATACTCTGGATTCGAAGCTGCATGAGTTTACGCGGACGATCACGGAGGACATGAACACGGATTCCGCCTGGACGCCATTTAATCCGCGAATGGACCGTCGATTGTTCAAAGGCTTGCCAAAGCACGGCTGAGGGTTCCGGAGTCGCGCATTGGTACAACCACTCATGACTTGTGGCGTTTCCGGCTGATGCATGCAAATAGCGGGAGTTTTGAACGCGCAGGGGGTGCAGGGGCGTTTGGGGGGGAAATAATCCGCTGAAACGGCCGCTGCCTTGTTGCGGCGGTCGGGGGAAACTGTCGCAGAAGTCTCTATCCTGTGATGCCGATGGGGAAGAATGCCGATAGGACTCTGTTAAAGAGCTTCCGCCATCGGCACCTGCAAATTCTGCCGATACACAACTTGTTTGCAGGTGCTGTTTCGTGGCGACAGGATGGGGTGTGAGCCATGGATTGGCGAACTTGTATTGTGGCTTGCTGTCTGCTGGCAGTACCAAACCTGCTGGGAGCTCAGGAGACTGCGCCGGCTGCAGGGTTGCAATCGACACTGATTGTGATCGGTGATGTGGCCAGCCCCGGCAAGTTCGGTTTCCAGCCGCCGATGACGATTCGCGATGCCATCGCAGGAGCTCATCCGCTGTCCGAAGCGGTCAACGTGACAGTCCTGCGAAATGGCCAGCCGGGAGCGCAGTGGACCAAGCTGATTCGACTGAGTGCCCGGGATTCCGGGGAGAATGCGGCTCAGGGTGACGTGCTGGTGGTGGAAGCGTTGAGTCAACTGCAGTCGGCAGGGCCTCGGAATGCTGCCGTTCGTACCACGACGGGTACATCCGTGATCGCGATAGAAGACAGTGGTGTGGTCGTTGGGGACGTTCTGCAGGGTTTGGGTATTGAGGGCGGGTCCGGAGCGCGAGTCGCGATTTCTGCGCGGATGAAGGGACAGCGCCCACTGCAGCAGGCAAGCGTATCGACTCTGGTACAGCACGGAGATGTGCTGAGTATTGACGCACCGATGGGATATGCTGCGGCGCCAGCGATGATGGTTCCGGGTGGGGCGGTTTCTGAATGGCCGACGCCGGCGCCGGTTGCGAACACGCCGCCCGCTGTGCAGTATCCCGAGGTCCCTCCGATTCCTACGTCCACGGCGGTACCGTTGATTGGAGCGGAGTACGGGGCGGGGGTGGGATCAGCGGCAACAGTTCCGACGTGGCCGCCTGAGTTTTCTGAGTCAGGAATGTCGGCAACGCGTGATCGTTTGTCGTCAGGACCAGGGCCGAGTGCGTCGGAGTTGCAGCGTGGAGGGCTTGCGACGAGTCCGAGAAGTGTGTCTGAAGCTGAAGTTGACATCGTCGCTGACGCTGAAGACGAGATTGTTTCGCTGGAACAGCAACTGGGAATTGGGCCGGTACCTCGGGAATTGAGTGCAGTGAAACCCAAGCGGGTCAGGAAGACGCTGCCCATCTCGGAAAGTCGAGATGTGACAAAGCTCGAGGAACCGGTGCTTGAGACCGCCAGCCGTTCCTCAAACTTCGACCTGGCCGTGATTGCCCTGTTGCTGACTGGTGGTGTCTGGGTGTTTTTGCGGACGTACTGGATGACGTCAGTGCCCGCGGCTGAAGCGGTCCAGCCGGGATCATCGCAGGGGTTGAGCGTTGTGGCGGCGACCACTGGAACAGCCGTGCGAATGGATGCAGGGACGCCAGTTCCGGGCTCTGATCTGACAGCAGCCATGGTGGCCACACAAGTGGGTACATTGGGATCTGCAGCGGTTGTGGGGCAGAAGTCTCAGGTGGAGGCAGTGGGCAGGGTCTCTGAGGCGGTCGAATCGGTGCGAGTGTATGGCCCGCCACGAGGATCTGCTGTGTTGGGTGAAACACGTGGTCGGATGACTGAGACGGAAAGTCGTCTGGACCATCTGCTGCGGAACCAGGTACCGATTGACGAGGTCAGTCCGCGGTTGCCGGTGGATCTGAATTTGTACGGTCGGGCTCAGGACCTGCGTTCGTATCGGTTGGATGCTGAGCATACGACGATTGCAGCGCCGCATTTTGAGCGGGGTCGTGTGCGGGGAGCGGGGAATGTGGCGGAGAGCCGTTTGTCGCGCGTGTTAAGTGCGGAGATGCGTCCGGGTGGCGGCCAGATTCGTACGAGCGGCGCGGAGACAATTCGAAACGAAGAGGTCCACGGCACATGAACTGTTCGATTGACTACGGGAGCAGTGTGCTCAGGAGTTTGTTTCGGAATCCGGCTTCACCGTCGCGACTGTGCCTGAGTACGTCGCGATCGGAATACGCGGTTGTGCCGGACACGGACAGTCACCGTCGGGCGTTGAGCAGTGAAGGTGTGCCGTTTGCGGTGTGTGAGGGGTCGCTGCTGGTGATCGGGAACGACGCCTCGCGAGTGCGCTGGATAAGTCGACTACCGGCATCTCCGTTATTTGCGGACGGTCGAATTCCTCAGACAGACGCTCCAGCGAGGCAGATGCTGTACGAATTGACGCAGGCGATGCTGCCGGAATTGAAGTGTGCCGGGGGCGTGTGTGTGTTGACAATTCCGGGGGCGGGTCAGGGGGAATCCGTGACTGGGCTGAATGCGGAATTCCTGACACGACTGGTGCGGATGCGTGGATACACACCGTTGGTCCTTGGATCTGCGGAAGCGGCGATGCTGAGTGCTGGCGTGGATTCGCGGTTCACGGGTGTGAGTGTGGTGATTGGAGCGGAGTCGGTGTCCTGGTGTGTCGCGAGGCGAGGGCTCTTGCTGGCAACGGACGCGATCAGTGCGGGGACGCGCTGGATGGACCTTGAGATTGCGCGGGCGTTTGGCGTGCAGGTTTGGGACGCGTCCGGCCGAGCGTATCTCGATGCTGAGCGCGCGGGTGAGTGGCGACGAGAGAGTGGTGTGGATTTGAGACAGCCGCGGGATGAGCAGGAGTCTTTGTTGTCGCGACTGTATGCCGTGCTGGTGCAGAAGCTGGCAGAGGCGATCACGGTTGCAGTGGGCAGTGTGGACCCTGGACTGAGACCACTGGAAGCGGTGCCTGTTGTGCTGGCTGGTGGCGGATCGTTGACAGCCGGGCTGGTGGACGTCATGCAGGCGAGTTTGCGGGAGCATGAAGCGGGGCATCAGCGTTACGCCGTGCGGGTGGCAGTGAACGCAGAGACGGCTGTTGTGCGCGGAGCCTATGTGTACAGTGAGCTGGAACTGGCGGCTGGTCGTCCCGGGGCTGCGGCCTGAAAAGTCGCGGTTGCGGCGTTCATGGAGCGTGAAGGGCCTTGCGGGCGTGGGTAACTGTACCGCCGGGACGGTAACGGCAGGACGTCAGCACCGAGTGA
>JALQWE010000016.1:0-11066 GCA_023258825.1 Planctomycetaceae bacterium
GTGACCGTCTGCAGACTGCGGTACCGCTTAAACCGGCAGCTCCGCGGAAGAAAACGCAGGCGTTATTGCTTGATTGAGTTGATTCTGAGTCTGCAGCGGGTGCGTTTGGAACTGGTGGAGCACCCTGGAACGGGGGCGGATCACAAAGGCGATCCTGAGCCACGGGCGGCGAAACGGCGTTCATCCCTCGAATAGTCGCGTTTCGCTCCGCCGAAACGATCACCCTGGATTACTCCTCACGAGTTCAGCAGACAAACACCTCACGGAAATCAAGAAAAAAACACCCTGATTTTCCATGTTGCTGATCTTTCGTGATCCCAGCCTGAGCCAGGGGCGGCAGAAAAACCCGGGAAAAGGCGGGGCTTCCGGCTTCGCAGCCTGTCGTACTCCGTAAATCCCCTCTGAAATCCGGGACGGACAGTGGAATCTGCGGAAGCCCACACTGGCGAAAAGCCGGAAATCCGGCGAGGATACGGACTCAATCAGACGGCCTGAACACGACCAGATCCGGGGCAGGTTGTCTGGAGATTTGAAAGACCGTCGATAAGTCGCTGGCAGGCTGGTGAGAGGATGTTTTTCCCCGGCGGGGGTTAAGTTTCCGAAAAGAGGCTTTCAGATTCCCCGACGTCACCTGCTGCGAAGTCGTCCCGGTCTGGTACAATCCAAATGCTGAATCAAAAATTAACGCTGGCGAGCGGCGTGGGTTTCCTGACTGAAATGCGTCGCTGGTCATAAGTTGACAAGGCTGAAACTTTAGGACTGCTCTGGAGGTTTCCTGTGAGGCATTGTTCACTGGCACTGATTCCCGGCATGCTCTTCGCGACTGTGGCAGCATCGGCTGCCGTAGCTGGCGCTCCCCCACGCCCAGTTGCGTCGTCAGCGGTCGTCACAACACAGACTCCCGGGCACGCGGTCACCCTGGAAGCGGACATTCGTGGTGCGAAGGACCTGTATCTTGTCGCGACTGACGGTGGAGACGGATACGGCTGTGACTGGGCGGACTGGGCCGAACCGCGGCTGACGGGCCCCAAAGGCACATTGAAGCTGACAGATCTGCCGTGGAAGTCGGCGCAGGCTGAGTGGGGCAAGCCCGGCATTGGAAAAAATGTCGACGGCCATCCGCTGCGAATCCATGGCAAGCCTGTGGAATTCGGGATTGGGACACACGCGAATTCGGTCATTCACTTTGCGCTGCCGGAGGGGTATGACAAGCTGACAGCGCGTGTGGGACTGGACAATGGGGGAACCGATCAGAACGGGGCTGGCAGTGTTCAGTTTCTGGTGTACACCGTCAATCCCGGGCCGATCTCCACCGCACCTTCCGCAGTCGAACGAACACCCGACGCTGCTGTCGCTGGTCTGGATACGGCCGAGGGTCTGGAGACGCGACTGTTTGCAGCCGAGCCGATGCTGCTCAGCCCATCCAACATTGACGTCGACCATCTGGGTCGCGTGTGGGTGTGCGAGGTTGTGAACTACCGTCGCTTTGCCAACGGCAACAATCCGGATCGGCCCGAGGGGGACCGGATTCTGGTGCTGGAAGATACGAATGGTGATGGCATCGCAGAGAAAGAGACGGTGTTTTATCAGGGGCGTGACATCGATTCAGCGCATGGTGTGTGTGTGCTGGGGAATCGAGTCATTGTGTCTGCCGGGGACAGTGTCATCAATCTGTTTGACGACAACGGGGACCTGAAGGCAGACCGTCGGGAGGTGTTGTTCACCGGCATCCGTGGAACTCAGCATGATCACGGCATCCACAGTTTCACGTTTGGACCGGATGGCCGTCTGTATTTCAACTTTGGCAACAGTGGTGAGGAACTGCATCGACCGGATGGTTCGATTGTTGTTGATCAGGCTGGCAACGAAATCCGGGCTGCTCGAAAGCCTTATCAGGAAGGTATGGCATTTCGCTGCGAGCTGGATGGCAGCAAGGTGGAAACGCTGGGCTGGAATTTCCGGAACAACTGGGAGCTGTGTGTCGACAGCTTTGGAACCATCTGGCAATCCGACAATGACGATGACGGCAATCGTGGCGTGCGGATCAACTATGTGATGGAATTTGGCAACTATGGCTACAAAGATGAGATCACCGGGGCCGGATGGCAAACCGCTCGGACGAACCTGGAGGCCGAGATTCCTCAGCGTCACTGGCATCTGAATGATCCAGGCGTTGTTCCGAACCTGCTGCAGACGGGAGCTGGCTCTCCGACGGGTATTCTGATTTACGAAGGCATCGGTCTGCCGGATCGTTTCCGGAATCAGCTGATTCACTGTGATGCGGGACCGAACGTCGTTCGCAGCTATGCTGTTCAGGACAACGGAGCCGGATATGCGGCTGAGGTGAACAGTCTTCTGACGGGCGTACGAGACCAGTGGTTTCGTCCTTCCGACGTCTGTGTCGCGCCGGACGGGTCATTGATTGTGGCCGACTGGTATGACCCGGGCGTTGGGGGGCATCGTCAGGGAGATGTGGAACGAGGTCGACTGTTCCGGGTTTCTCTGCCGGGCCAGCAATATTCGGTCCCGAAACTGGATTTGTCCACGATCGAGGGAGCGATTGAGGGGTTGAAGAGTCCGAACGTGGCGACTCGGTATCTGGCCTACACAAAGTTGAAGGAATCCGGAGTCGCTGCGGAAGCCGCAGTGACTCAAATGGCCACTGGCGACCCGAATCCTCGCTTTCGTGCGCGGGCTTTGTGGCTGCTGTCCCAGTTGGGTGAGAACGCACAGAAGTCGGTCGAGCTTGCCATTGCCGATGCGGACAAGGACCTGCGCATCACCGGTATTCGAATTGCGCGGCGAACGGGTCTGAATCTGACTCCGATCGTCAGCAGGCTGGTGCATGACGTATCACCTCAGGTTCGTCGAGAATGTGCGATTGCCCTGCGTGCCTTGCCCGCTGCGGACAAGGCGCCAGTTCTCGCTTCGCTGGCCCGCTCTCTGAATCCCGAAGATCGCTGGGAGATTGAGGCCTTTGGTATTGGTGCGGAAGGGGCCTGGACGGAAGTGCTCACCGCCTGGAGAGCAGCGGATGCCAGCCGGGGAATAGCTCGGCCGGAAGACGAAGCACGCTGGGCGAAAACTCAGAAGGAACTGATCTGGCGCGCCCGTGGGCCTTCGATTGCAGCGGAGATCGCTGGCCGCATTCTGGCCGAGGCGACGGGAAAAGGTGCCGATCAGCCTGCCGAGGCGACGGGACGCCTGTTCCGATCGCTCGATTTTCAGCCTGCTGACACTGTGACGGCTGCGATGAAGTCGCTGTTGAGCAGTGAAGCGCTGAACACGCTGGATACGGAATCCGGGGAACGGACCTTTGTGATTTCTGAAGCTCTTCAGCGTATGGGTGGCAATCCGCTGGCGGACCCGCAGCTGGCAGGCATTGTCGGTTCGGTTCTGGACAAGGCCGTCGGGACATCGCAGTTTGTGCGCATGGTGCGACAGTTCAAAGCGGCAGATCGTTACCCGGAGCTGCTGAAACAGGCCCAGCAACAGCCTGCTGAGCAGTTGGGTGTTGAATCGATGGCGGCCCTCGTGGAGATGCAGCAGTGGGACTTGCTGCGGGCTGCTTTGCACAGTGAAGATGTGCTGTTGGCCATTGCCACGGCGGAAGCCATGGGAAATACGGCTAACGGGGCCATTACCCAGCCGCTGATGGAAGTGGTTCAGGATAAGAACGCCAGCGTTGATGTACGTCGCGCTGCCGTCCGTGCTGTCGCTCGTGTGAACAACGGTGCTCTTGAACTGGTACGGCTTGTGGATGAGAAGGCACTTGACAGTGACCTTGAGCAGGCTGTTGCTGCAGCACTGCACAGTGCTCCATCGCGACAGGCCCGGGAGCAGGCTCAGAGGCTGTTTCCGCTGCCGGCATCGCGTGACAACCAGCCGACACCACCGATCAGTGAGTTGGCGAAGATCAAGGGCGATGTGGCCAACGGTCGGATTGTCTTTTTCTCAACTGGAACCTGTCACAAATGTCACGTGGTGGACGGTATGGGGCGAGAGATCGGTCCGAACCTGACTGAGATTGGCAGCAAGCTCAGCCGTGAGGCCATGTTTGAGTCAATTCTGTATCCCAGTGCGGGAATCAGTCACAACTACGAAGCGTGGACTGTGGTGCTGAATTCCGGGACCACCGTCAACGGGTTGCTGGTCAGCCGAACCGATGCGGAAATTGCGATTCGCGGTGATGACGCGCTCGTTCGCAGATTCCCCGCAGCTGATGTGGAAGAGCTTGTGAAACAGAAGATCAGTCTGATGCCGGCGGATCTTCAGAAGACGATGACCAGTCAGGAGCTCGCGGACGTCGTGGAGTTCATGCAGAGTCTCAGGAAGAAGTAGAGTTGTCGTGGCCGACACTGCCGATGGGACGTTCTGTGCCGACTTCGTTCGCACAGAACGTCGATCCGCTGCGTCAGGAAAGTGGAGCCAGCATGTTTGTGTTCGCAGCGTCTCATGTGCGCAGGATAACCGGAATCCGTGAGTGCGGGTTTCGTGGTGGTCGAGTCCACGGCTGCAGGGGTCGATTCCTGATCGCTGTCGTGTTTTGTTCACTCTGTCTGCCGCTGTCCGTTGACGTGTGGGCTCAGCAGTTACCAGAGCAGCAGGAAGAGGTGGAGCAGCGGGAGTTACTGCGTCGCATTGAGGAAACTCAGGAGCTGCTGCAGAACCAGAAGTGGCTTGAGGCGACGGAGCGATTTGACGAAGCGTGGCAGTTGGCCTGTGACGGCGACGATGCCGTGCTTGACCCGCGAGGTGCGGACATACGCCAACTGGCGCCGGGGCAGGCGGATCTGATGGCCGGTGGCAAGTCGCGTCTGCAGACTCTGTTTCGCCAGGCACCGGATGAGTTCCGTACGGAGTTCGCGCGGCAATTTGACGATGTGGCACGCCAGAAGATTCAGGCCGCGATTGAAGCCGGCGACCTGGCGCAGCTCAGAATTCTGCTCGCCCGTTATCAGTTTGCATCAGCGGCAGCGCAGGGGCTCAGAGTGCTTGCGCGTCTGCACCTTGATCGCAGCGACTTTCTTGAAGCGGCGCTGGTGCTTGAGCGACTGCAGCAGGTTTCTGTGGTTCCCGATCCGCGTGTACTGTTGCAGACGGCGTGGTGCTATGCCCGCGCCGGGTTGTTTCAGGATGCGCGGGACGTACTGAAACGAGCTGGCACCGATCCGTGGAACACGCTGATCAATGCGGATGCGGCGGCCCTCGGGATACGGCAGCAGATCGAACAGGAATTGGGGACTGCCGACGAAACGGCCGGGACGGACGTTGCTGCCTGGCTGCAACCGTTGGGCAACTATCGCCGCACCAGAACTCAGACACGCATACCGTCGCGGCTGCGACCGGCCTGGTCTTCCAGTTTGCTGGAAGTGGCAGACGTTCTTTATGCCGATCAGCTGAATCCACTGCTGTCCGAGTTTCAGGAACCGTTCGAGCGACTGCAGGAGCGGCTGCTGGATCAGAACAGCACGATCATTCCAGTCGCGGCCCCCCTGGTCTCCGGTTCCACGGTTTACGTGCGGACTCCTGTCGGAGTCCGTGCATATCAGCAGCAGACTGGTGAACTGCTCTGGGAAATCGCACGTCCTGAGCGTCCGCTGAAAGAGCTGGTGGAACTGACACAGCCGACGGAAAATGGTGAGGACGACCAGTTTTTGATGAGGAGCGCATCGGGTCTGGCCAACGCCGATGCGGCTTTGTTCTTTCAGATGATTCGAACCAACACATCCGCCCAGATGTCCATCAGCAATCGCACCTTGTTCACGGTTGAGGAATCATCGGGGGCGACATGGAACGTCATTCTGGGAACCATGCTGAACGCGGCCGGCAGTAACCGCATCGCCACCAATTTTATTCGGGCTTATGACGCCGAAACCGGGCTCTTTCGCTGGGAGATCGGCGGGCAGGTTCAGAATGCCGACCCGACAAAGGAGCGTTCGGCCAATCTGCTGGCGGGCTACTACTTCCTCGGTGCTCCGCTTGTGCTGGGCAACAGGATCTACGTGCTGGCTGAAAATGGTGAGGGCATCTTTCTGATTCGCATCGGTGAGCCGGTTCCGGGACAGAAGGATTCGAACCCCACTATCCCTGCATCTCAGCTGCTGACGGTTCCCGAGCAACCGCTGGCTGAACACCCGCTGCGAAAACATGCCGGACTGATTCCTTCTTTTGCCCAGGGGCTGCTGATCTGTCCCACTTGCGACGATCGAATCATCGCCGTGTCTGCTGAAGATTTAAGTCTTCGGTGGGTGTTTCGTTATGGTGGAATACTCAGACGGCAGGAAATTGGCGGCGATCGATTTCTGTTGTTCGGGGCGAACAGCCTTGCTGATTCTGACCGTGTGGACCGAGACAATCGGTGGACGGATTTTCTGCCGAGAATCGTCGATGGCAAAGTTCTGATCACTCCGCGTGATTCCGATCAGTTGTTCTGCCTTGATCTGCTGACAGGACAACAGCTCTGGACATCCGCTCGGGGCAGCTATCATGCGATCGCGGGGATTCAGGACAACCGAGTGATCCTGGTTGGCGCAAATCAGGCCGGGGCGCTGGACCTTTCGACAGGCAAAGCACTCTGGACAACTCAATTGCGTCGAGGGACGACCTGTGGATCTGCCGCGCTGCAGGGGGACATCCTGCAGATTCCCACAGATGCTCCATCCATCGTCACTCTGGACACGAAGACAGGTCGTATCCTGGTCGCTCAGGATTGGACGGAGCCGACACTTCCGGGAAATCTGATGGCCACGCAGGATGGGCTCATTTCTCAGGGGCTGACCGTTGTGTCCCGTTTTGGAACCGGAACCGGAGAAGCATTGCCGGTTGAACAGGCCGCAGAGCTGCTGGTACTTGGACGATCGCCGGAAGCCCGCAAGCTGCTGGAAGATCGACTGCAGGCAGAGCCGGGGGATTCCGCTGCACGCAGCATGCTGATTGACCTGTTGCTGGATCAGCTGCGGACAGACTACAGGACTCATCAGGAGCAGATCCCGCGTGTAAAGCAGTTGCTGGCAGAGGCGGCAAAAGATGTTGAGATCGCTCCTCTGGTGCATTCCCTGATTGGCATGACCGTCGCTGATGCCGTCATCCTTGGCGAGCAGCTGCGGGGAACCACCCGTCGTCAGCAGGACGAGTTAGTTGAGCTGATGGCGCGGGGGGAAGAGGCTGGAGGCGGTGTCCCGCTTACGGAATTGCAGCAACGTTTATCACGGATGCTTGAACGACTGCCGGCAGCAGCCATTGAGGTGGTGCGTGGTCCGGGCATCGAACGGACTCAGGCTGACGTGCTGGTGGCTGTCATGCGTCGCAGTGTCCAACAGCGAAGCGCTGAAGAGCGGCAGACGCTTCAGAAAAACCTCGCGGCGGACGCGGTCAGAGTGGCCTCAGAAATCTCGGTCGCTGACGACCGACAGCTTTTTGTGATGAATCTTCTGCGTGCCGGGCTGCCATCGACAGCCGTCAGTGTGTTGCAGGATCTGGCCGCCAGCCTGGAGGAACCCCGCGAGCGACTGTTGCGGGAGGCGGCACTGCTGGACAGCCTGCAGACCACGGCGGAACCAGCACCAGATCAGGCACGCTCGTTACTGGACCTCTGGAAGAATCGGCAGGCTGGCTGGGCGGCTTTTACCTGGTTGCGAGACCTGCGACCGCCGGTGGAAGAGGGAAACAGGCTGCGATTTTCAGTAGAGCATGAAACGCAGCGGGACGCGATCCTGGCCACGGCCGAAAGTGCCTTTCCGGAATTCAGCACGGCCCCGGCGTCGGCCTGGGTTGGAACGCCCGACGTTGAAGTCTCCGATGATCGAACCATGCTGCCAGTTCGCCAGTTTGCCTCAGCCATTCCGCATCGTCCGATTCCCCTGTACGGGGCTCCCGGGCTTTACCGAGGCTGGAGCTTTGCGTGGATCTTTCCCTCAGAGAAAGTCGGGGCCTACGACCCCGATGGACGACTGCGTTGGAGCTTCCGGCCGTTACGAAACCAATCTCTGGTCTATGGTGGTTACAAGCCGGATTCCTGGGCGTTTTCCCGGGGACAACTGTTGATCATGCATCTTCAGGGGATCGTCTTCGCGGTCGATGGAAGCACCGTCAATTCGGATGGCAGTCCTGCCGTGCTCTGGCAGAAAAGCCTTGAGGCAGCTCTGAGTTCAGACCTGCAGCCGGATGAGACGGAGCCCAGGGATTTCATTGCCCCGGAAGACCGAATTGAGCACTTCTATCATTCTCCGGGCGGACATTATCCCTGTGGGCCAGTCACGGCCTTTGGAGTACCGCTGATTGTCGGGAAGAAACTGGTGATGCTCAATGCTCTGACCGGACGCCAATTGTGGGAGGCCGATGGTCTTCCCAGAGATGCGCGGTTGCTGGTTGAAAAAGAGACGCTGATGATTCTGTCTGAATCAGCACGCAGAATCGACGAACGTTCGCTGCTCGACGGTGAACTGCTGTCGACGTCACGACTTCCTGAGTGGTGGGGTGAAGCGAATGCCAATGTGGGCACGTCCGTCAAGGACATCGATGTGGAGGTCGGCACAGAGGTCCTGTGGCGTGTGTCGGTGGAAGGACGGCGGTGCGTCCTGTTTCGACTGACCGACGGCCGAAGTCTGCTGGAATGTCGTGATCTGCTGCAGGATGAACCCGTCTGGACTCTGACGCTGCCACAGCAGACGGTGTTCAGCAATGTGGTTGACGATGTGGTGGCGTTGTTGAGTGAGGGGAAGCAGTTGAAGCTTGTGTCTGTCGAGAGCGGCCGACTGATTTCGGATCTGACGGTCACACCGATTCCGGATCCACGTAAGCTCTACCTGCAGGCGTCTCAGGGACACTTTCTGGTTCTGCCGGAAGCATTGTCTGAGGAAGATCCGTCTCTTGATTTCTTTAATCCGATTATCGATGCCGTGCATGTACATGGCGCGATTTACGCCGTGAATCGGGACACAAATGCCCTCGCATGGGAGCACCCGGTCCAGCATCGGCAGGTTCGCTTGCTGAC
The DNA here is from genome assembly GCA_023258825.1 of Planctomycetaceae bacterium. Classification (GTDB taxonomy): domain Bacteria; phylum Planctomycetota; class Planctomycetia; order Planctomycetales; family Planctomycetaceae; genus SXXK01. The sequence goes on from JALQWE010000016.1 coordinate 8,996, forward strand.
CTGTACACAGACGCGGCCACTGCTCCCGAATCTGCCGCTGCTGGTGCTGTTGTCGCGGGATCGGGATCCGAATTCCGGCAAAGCGGCAGTGGTGATTGGCGCTCAGGTGCTGGATGTTCGGGATGGCAAGGTGCTGTACGAGGATGTGAACACCGGCCTGACACAGAACGAACTCTGGCTCAGCCCCGATGCCGAAAACGGGCAGTTGTGTCTGAGCTTTGAGCGGCGATTTGTCCGGTTTCAGTATGGCAAAAAGTCTGCGCCCTGACGTGTTCAAACCCGGCCCTCGGACGGACGGTACCGAACGTTGGGTGTCGCATCGAAATCCCTTCCCGGGATGCGTTTTCCTCGCGAAATAGCACCGTAAAAGGCCGTTTTCGCCGTGTTTCTGGCGAATCATCTGGATTTCTGCTGATGGAGATGGTAAACAGGGGCTCCCACCGGATGGCCGGTTGATGTCGGTACGGGTTGTGATGCGGCTACTGAAAGCTCCGAGAATACATCTCGGTGGCCTGTTCCTGTTGCATCGCATAAGCCGCTGACGTCGGCTCAACAGCCACCGATCACCTTCCGCGCCTTCCCCTGCAAACCCGGCAACCCCAGTCATCCGGAGGTCTGTTGTTATGCTGACACTACTCGGGCAACGTGACCGTTCCTCCCGGTTCTGTGACGGACTTTCTCGCCGCAGCCTGCTGAACATTGGAACGCTGGCGGCCATGGGAACAGCTGGCGGATGGACACTGCCCTCGATTCTTCGTGCCGAAGACGCGCTGGGAAATGGTAAATCAAACAAATCGGTGATCATGATTTACCTGGTCGGTGGCCCGCCGCATCAGGACATGTTTGACCTGAAGCCGGAGGCTCCGAAGGAAATTGCCGGCCCGTGGAAGCCGATCGCCACCAATGTTCCCGGGATGGACATCTGTGAAGCGTTTCCGCAGCTGGCACGACTTGCTGACCGCATGACCATCATTCGTTCTCTGGTTGGCAACCAGGCAGATCATGATGCCGTGCAGGTCTTCAATGGTCGCGATCCTCGCAAACCAAAACCACTGGGTGGCTGGCCACAGTTTGGTTCCCTCGTCTCCCGAGTCCTCGGTCCCATCACTCCCACAGCACCTCCGTTTGTCAGCCTGTGCTACCCGTGCTCGCATGGTCCCTACAACGAACCCGGACCAGGCTTTCTCGGGACATCTCATGCGCCGTTTCGTCCCATGGGGCCCACACGCGAAGACATGGTTCTGAACGGCGTCACCCTTGAACGACTGCACGATCGTCGATCCCTGCTGCGTAGTGTCGATCAGTTGCGTCGTGACATTGATTCAACCATGACCATGCAGGGAATGGATACCTTTACGGATCAGGCGATGGGGTTACTGACTTCGTCGCGGCTGGCCGAAGCGCTGGATCTGTCCCGTGAAACCCCCGAAACTCTGGCTCGTTACGGCACCGGCGACCCCAAAGTCTTCATTGATGACAACGGTGCTCCGCGCGTCCCTCAAAGCCTGCTGGTCGCTCGAAGACTGATCGAAGCTGGTGTACGAGTCGTCACGCTCAACTACAGCAAATGGGACTGGCACGGTGGCTCCTACAACACCATCTTCAACCGGGAGAAGGAAGACTTCCCGATCTTTGACAAATGCGTCAGTGCACTGATCGAAGATCTGCACGAACGTGGTTTGTCAGACGATTGTGCAGTCATTGTCTGGGGAGAATTCGGACGTACCCCGAAAATCAGTGACATCGTCGGACGGGATCACTGGCCACAGGTCAACTGCGCGTTGATGGCTGGTGGAGGTATGCGGCACGGTCAGGTGATCGGAGCCACAGACCGTATCGCCGGAGAAGCTGTCTCCAGACCCGTGACGTATTCCGAAATCTATGCCACGCTGTTCCATCACCTTGGCGTGCCCGTGGACCGAACCACGCTTTCTGACAACAGCGGGCGACCGCAGTTTCTGGTGGAAGATGGTGGAAAAATCATGCCGGAGCTGGTCTGATTCAACAGCCGTCAGTCCGTGCGTCCGCAAAGGCACCACACGCTGCGTGTTCTGGATTCAGGACCGGATCA
>JALQWE010000016.1:11076-19345 GCA_023258825.1 Planctomycetaceae bacterium
CCTGTTGCCCTTTCGGCAGAGAACGCTGCCTCTCACAGAAGTGGCTCGTGCTGAGTTCACATCATTGAGGCATTCCGATCGGTTGTGCTGGATAACCTGACAGTCACGAAAACAGAATCAGAGACATCGTATGGAATCCGGCGTTGCGATTGTTACCGGGGGAGGCACGGGAGTTGGTCGTGCAACGGCCCTGCAGCTTTCCAGACTGGGTTTTCGCATTGTGCTGAACTATTCGCGGTCACAGGCCGAGGCTGAAGCGACCGTGGCGGAACTGCAGGCGGCAGGGGGCCAGGCTGTTTGTCTGCATGCCGATGTCGGTATCGATGCAGACTGCCGACGTATTGCCGCTGTGGCTCTGGAGCATTTCGGCCGCATCGACGTGCTTGTCAACTGCGCCGGTACAACGGACTTCATTCCCTTTTCAGACCTGGAAAGCGTCTCGACGGAGACCTGGGATCGCCTGTTCCGAGTCAATGTGACGGGCGCTTTCCAGTGTGCACGCGCTGTCGTGGAACCTATGCGACGGATCGGCGGCGGCATGATCGTCAATGTCTCGAGCGTGGCGGCTCAACTGGGCCAGGGAAGTTCCATTCCGTACTGTTGCTCCAAGGCCGCGCTGGATAACCTCACCGTTTCCCTTGCAAGAACGCTGGCACCAGAGATTCGAGTGAATGGAATTGCCCCCGGGTTTATCGCCGGTCGGTGGACGCAGGCCGGCCTCGGAGATCGCTACGAAACGGTGGTGCAAGCCTGGGAAAAGTCTCTGCCTCTCAAACGGGTCTGTCAACCGGAAGATGTTGCCGACGCCATCGTCAGTCTGATCACGGGCAGTCGCCTTGTCACCGGTCAGACGCTGACTGTTGACGGAGGTATGATGATTGCTGGTTATCAGGTGAAATTCGACTGACCAGGCCTCGCCCGGGTAATGACCTTCGTGAAAGCCAAACTGGTGGCGTGAAAAAGCCGGCGGTCTGATGATCGTGGCGTTTTGCGTCATTGAGTCCTTCCCGTCCGCTTGTGCCCCGTCGCAGGCAGCAAAACTACGTCTTGCACTCACTTCCACCTGCACGCCCCTCTAAATCTGACCACGCCGTTGTCCTGCTCGTCTGCGGACCACTGCACCGGGGGCCGGGGAAATTCGCATTCCGCCTGCCTCGCAATTCCTGCCTCGGCAGATTATGCCGAAGTGCGCCGCGAACATGGCCCCGACTGTGACCGCAGTAGCTTGTCGGCAAACTGCGCAATCTGTAGCGTGAATTCGGAACAAACGTCTCGAAGCGATTGTACCTGTCAACTTCCCCTCTGCAGTCTTCTGCCAGATCTCGACGATGACTTCGCAGGCAGGGCCATTGCCTGCCCCAAATCGTAAGACCTGACACCTTCGGGGGTCACATCCCTGACGTGATCGAGATGTCACAGAGGCGTCTCACTCGCGTTTTGGCCCGTACAGCCTCAGGGAATACCAACTCACCCGGGGAATGGAAGCCTCCATGCAGACTCGTGAATCATCAGCTCTTGTGTGCGTTGCTGCACTCCTGTTGTCCACTGGTTGCCAGACGACTCAGCATTTTTACTCCGGCAGCGGGGCGGCCAAAGCAGCTACGGTAGCCGATCAGACGCCGGTGCCAGGCCGAACTTCCTACAGCAGCGATGCGGAAGCCGTTGACGGCAACTCGCCTGACGGAAATGCGGTGTCGGGTGGTGCAATATCGGGCGATGCTCAGCAAAAGGCCAACGGTGAGCAGGCTGAACCGCCGGGCCGACGTTTTCGGATTCCGGAAGAACTGCCCGGAGCCAACTCGGCTCCATTAGCACTACCCCCGCTCGATCCCAGCCAGCCAGCTGAAACGCGTCGCTCACTGGCGGACTCATTGTTTCCGGATCTGGAGCCCGTGACGGCAGAAACACTGGTTGAAGCGGAAGGCTCCCCACTGACGCTCGCAGAACTGCAGCAGATGGCGGTTGGCAGCAGTCCCGTGATCCGACAGTCGGCGGCCCTTGTCGAACAAGCACGAGGACGTGCAATTCAGGCGGGTTTGAAACCTAATCCGACGTTGGGATATGAAGGTGATACCATCGGAACCGCAGACACAGCCGGTTACAACGGTTTGCTGTTCAGTCAGGAGTTCGTGACGGCGAATAAGCTCGGGCTGGCTCAGTCCACTGCGATGCAGGAGGTCCGTGTCGCTCAGGCGGACCTGCGAAAAGCGCGGATTACGCTGGCCAGCGATGTACGCCGCAATTATTTCCGCGTGCTGATTGCTCAGGAACAGCTGCGATTCACCCGCGCCGTTTCGAAACTGAGCGATGAAGTCTATCAGGCACAGATTGACCTTGTGGCCGGTGGCGAGTCCGCGCCGTATGAACCTTTGCAGTTGCGAGTCTTCGCGGTGCAGGCTCGCAACAACGTGACCCAGGCCACAAACTCCCTGAATGCCGCATGGCGACAGCTGGCCGCCGCCATGGGAACACCATTGATGGCGCGACGCGCTGTGCATGGCACAGTCGAGATTCCGTCTCCCGAAATGAGCTATGACACCGCCGTCGGCATGCTTCAGAAACACTCGAACCTTGTCGCAGCCAATGCCTCCATCGCCAGGGCGACCACCAATCTGCGTCTGCAGGAAGCCATCGCTCGCCCGAACGTGACGCTGTACGCGGCGTTCCAGCATGACGACACAACTCCGCTTTCAAACTATTCCACCAACGTTCAGTTGTCTGCCCCGGTGCCGGTCTTCAACCGCAATCAGGGCAACATCACTGCGGCACATGCTGAAGTGATCAAAGCCCGCCAGGACTACGCGGACACCATGAACAAACTGATGTCGCAGCTGGCGGACAACTACAACCGCTATGAAACCAGTCGGGAAATCTCCGGCAGCTATCGTCAGGATCTGGTTCCGGATCAGGTGCGCGTTTATCGCGGTGTCTACGATCGATTCCTGATTGATGGTCAATCGGTCGACTTCGCTCAGATTGTCGTCGCGCAGCAGACTCTGGGACAGGTCGTGTCCAGCTACGTGACCTCTCTCGAAACAGAGTGGCTTGCAACCGTGGATCTGGCAGAACTTCTTCAGGTTGATGATCTGTTGACGATGGATGGTGCCGTCAATCAGAAAAGTGCCCTGCCGGCAGGCGTGACTGAAGTACCACCCGCAGAGAATCCTGCGGCGATCGAAGCTCCGGAAGTTGCGCCATAGTTGTCTATACTTGTCCATCGATTGTCGCGTTTCGCTCCGTCGAAACGTGCGTTTATCGTTCTCCAGCACACTCGTGAGCGGTTTCCTGACACCGCTCCGCTCACCATGTTGGAGACGACTCGCTGCCATCAGGCATAAAAAGCCCCTCACCTTCCACGTGAACATCGTCTCGCTGACTCAGTGCCGAATTCGGCAATCTCATCGGCAGTCCCCTGTGCCACGTGCCTCGCGTGATGTGTTGCCACCGCCTCATAACTCCGTTAGATTGCCAAAGCCGGGCACGGTTGACTGCGACACCGTTCTTCCGTGGTGTGAAGTCCCCAAACTCCTGTTTTCGTTGACCATGGCGTGGATGTGATGACCAACTCTCCGGCGGACCCCCAGAATCCTTTGGCGATCCAGCAAACGCCTGATGAACGCAACCTGCCGTCACCGGCTGATCCCTCCCGCGAATGGAATCTGATCTGGGTCGTTCTCAGATGGTTGTTTCGCCTGTTCTGCTCGTCGTGGATGCGGGTCTCCTGCTCCGGGAAGGAAAACCTCGATCTGAAACATGGCGGTCTGCTGCTGATCAACCATCAGAGCTTTCTGGATCCGCTCGTCGCAGGCGTCTGGTTGCCTCGCCCTGTGTCCTACATGGCACGTGACAGTTTGTTCAGAATTCCCTTGCTGGGGGCATTGCTGCGTAGAACCTTTGTGATTCCCATCAGCCGGGAATCTGCACGAGGCGGCAGTATCCGTGCCGCCCTCGAACGACTGGATGAAGGCTTCCTTGTCGGCATGTTTCCCGAGGGCACGCGGTCTGAAGACGGCGTTGTCGCGGCCTTTCGCCCCGGATTCCTCGCGATCGCCCGCCGCACAAATCAGCCGATCTATCCCGTGGGTGTCGCCGGAAGCAGCGGCCGCTTACCGCGCGGAGCTTTGCTGATTCGTCCTGGCCGAGTACATGTCGTGTTTGGCAAACCTCTGTCTGAAGAAGAACGACAGCAGATTCACGACAGCAAGGATGACAAGGAGTTGTGTGAGATGATTCGACGCCGCGTTTCTGAGTGCGCAACCGCGGCGCAGGCCGTCCTGTCTGCATCCTGACACGCGAATGATCAGACAATTGGATCTGTGCCAGCTTCATCAACGCATCGCACGCACGATCAGCGATAAATCGCTGCCCGCAGCTGCTTCAGAGGATAGAAGGAATTCCTCCACCGCACGCCGCCCTGACGCAGAGTGATGATGGCAGATCTCCAGTAGGCGAATGCCATCAGCCACGGGCCGGTGATGAAAAAGGGCACCATTTTCAGGCCACCCGGGATGGACCACACCATCCATGTAAACAGCACATGCCAGAGCAGTGCTGTGGCCAGAAACCCAGAGGATTGCCTGAACGTCAACGTGCCGAACGGCACCAACGGGGGCAGGACAAATGGAGCTACGAAAATGGCAATGAACAGCAGTGTTACGACTCCGATGCGACGCAGCGAGTAATTCATTGAAGCAAACGCATTCTTCTCAAGCCCCGTCACGACTCCCCACAGTGACGGCTGCCATCGCACCGACAACCACTCTTCAGCAAGTAAAAAGTCTGATCGTGCACCATTGGCCTTCATCATTTTCCCAAGCTTGACGTCGTCCAGGACATCAAGACGGATCGGCAGATGGCCGCCGGCTTTCCTGTAGAGCGCTGCATCCACCAGATTGAACGCACCCACTCCCGCATAGGAAAGCGGGAATCGTGTTCGTATCAGGTGCAGCTGCATTCCGATGGCAAAGCACATTCCGAAAAATATGGTCAGCACATTTTCCAGCAGGCTGCCCGGGATCATCTTCGGAAGCAGGCACAGATGCTGTAGTTTCCGACTCTGCATGTACCCCACAGCAGCGGCAATCGTACCCGGCCGAAACAGAATGTCGCCGTCGGTGAACAACAACCAATCGCCCTTTGCCAGAAGGGATGCCTGGTGCATCGCGTGATTCTTGCCCAGCCAGTTCTCTGGCAGCTGATCGATGTGAATCACCCGGATCCGCGAATCGCTCGCTGCGACCTCGTCCATGATCGCGCCCGTTCGATCCGTCGAACGATCATCCACCGCGATAATCTCAATCCGTACGCCTTCGGTCTTCAGCAGCCCTTTCAACGCTTCGCCAATCTGCACTTCTTCGTTGCGTGCCGGCATGATCACGCTGATCAGGGGCAATTCATCGGACTGCCTTGCCTCGGTGTCGACCAGGGCAGAATGACCGCCGGTCATCCGCTTCAGCTTCAGTGCAATGATTGCTGGCACAGACGTCACAAGGACACCTGCGAAGATACACCAGCCCGCGAGGAATAGATTCTCCATAAGTAACCAGCCGAAATTCTGCAGTTCAAATGACTCTCTGAAACTCAGTCCCACAGCATCAAATCACGATTCGAAGCACTCTGCGCAGACCGCAGCGGTGGACTCTGCTTAACAGCCACCCACACCTACGCCTCAATCGGACCTTCTTTTCGCGACTTTTCGTACAGCTGCTGCCAGCGTGGCGTTCCGTCATCTGGTACCAGCCGCGAATCCGCACCCGCTTCGAAGTAGGGATAGCGCTCTTCGTTTGCCGCAGTCAGCATGAAATTCACCTGCCCGGTGTTGGCGGTGTACATCCGCCGGCCACTGCTCCAGGTCGTTTCCACCAATCGCTTTGGTTCCGGACGTTCTGCAGGTTTTTCCACGGTGAGTTTCGCGACTACGTCACGATTGATCTCGTATCCCAGTCCGGGGCGATCGGGAACTTCTGCGACGCCCTTCTTCACCACGATGGGCTCGGTCAGCAAATTCTGTTCATACAGCTGATGACAATTCACGGCCGGCCAGATTGCCTGCTTTAGTACTCCGCCAAAATGCAGTGAGTACGCCGCTGTCACGCCACTGCCGACCAGCTGCAGCCACAAGGGCAGCTCTGTTTCACTGCAAAAGCGTCCCGTTGACATCAGCTTCGTTGCCCCCCCACCGGCAACAAAACCATCACAGCAACCGGACTTCACCACCACAGCAGGCGTCGGAGTCCCGTAGTGCATGGCAATTTTCACACACGTCGCTTCAGCAAGACGTTTGTTGCCTTCCACATCCGCCTGCGGTATCGGCGACTCATAGATGTCAACCTGTGGATACTGCTCCAGCTGCTTCAGAATGGGCAAGCCCCGATCCGCATCTCGCAGCGTGTCATTGAAATCCATATCAATTTTGAATTCAGGCGGCACTTCCTTCACGGATGCTTCCACCTGCTGAAAGACGTCAAACCACGGCCGCCCCTTGGTCTTGTAGGACATGTAGCCCTGGCGATAGGCCTCGCGACATTCGGCGGCCATGTCAGCAGCCGAGGTATCAATGTTCCACCACGAAAGTGGGGTTTCCTGATGCACCTTCGGGCCCAGCAGGGCATGCACAGGAAGTCCAGCCGCTCGGCCGACAGCATCGAATAACGCCATCTGCAGACCGGCTCCCATGGAATCGTCCCACATCAATTCGAGGGCACTCTTCCCCTGAGCCCGCTGCACTGCAGCGTCCGTCGTCGCGCCCCAGGTGTAAAACGAGAGTGTTTCACCGGTTCCCTGAACGCCACAACGCAGCCTGACGTCGCACAGCTCGGCATATCGCCAGTGCGGGATCTCGCGATCCATGTTTCGCCGCGGCACAGGGCGAAATTCCATCCTCACGGTGGTCCTGCTGATTTCCGCCACCTCGAAATGCTTTTCTGAGACGACTTCGCCCGCAGCAAGCAATGCTCGCCTGCTGAACCCGGTCAACAGTGCGGCAGTGGTCAGGGCCGCGGTCGAACGCAGAAACCGACGACGATCGTACATCATTTGGCTGTCTCCAGGACAGAAGATTTCGAATTCACTTGCCCGCCAGGTGCAACCGTAAACAGCAGCGAACGGAACTCTTCAGCCCCGCTACAAATGCCATCAGGGCAGAAAACATTCGCAACCGTCTCCCTGACCGACAGATAGCCTGAGACCGCTCACAGACCCGTCTGCGGTAAATCGCAGGGAAAACTCAGTGTGGGCAGAGTAGGCTACATTTCGTTCCATCGCCAGTGCAGCAGAGACCGCAGACGAGAAAACGGCCTGACCGAAGAGACTTCGAACAGGCCGTTGAATCAGACGACTGAGTGCCTACCGGAACGGTTATCGCCACCGATGGCAAGCTACTCAGACATAATGATCTGCGCCGGCTGTATGCCATCCAGCTCCGGCAACAATCCGCTGAGCACCTCGTCCAGCAACTCCTCCGCACGACTCGCCGTCAGCGAGCCGGTCGCCCGACGGACCGCCAGCTTCGTTTGCGGATTTGCGACATACGCAGAATTCGCGCCGGCTCCGCCATTCAGTACCCCGCTCGTTCGAATCGTCAGTGGTCCCGTCAGCACCATGACGTCGTTGCCAGCACCGGTGTCAACGTCCAGCCGCCCGACATTCAACTCACGCCCGATAAACCGATCATTCCCGTTGCCGGATCGGATGATCAGTGATCCCTGAGTGGTCACGTTCTGCACCACCATCTGCTCTGCATCGGACACCGTAACGTGCCGCTTCGCCCGAACATTGCTGAGCAATAAACCGTCATCGCCCAGGCCACCCATGATGGCAACATCGCGGCCAGCTTCGGCCGTCAGCACTTGGGCCGCGTCATTGCCGGCCCCCAGATTCACGACAAAGTCACGCCCTGCACGAATCTGCTGGGACAGTGCCGTCGCTGTGTTATTTGGCAAGGACTTGAAGACGGCTGCGGTCACCCCGGAGCTCATGGCTTCAGCCGAGTTATTGGCAATCTGCAGCCGATCCGCACCCGCAGCACCTCGAAAGCTGAAATCGCGGCCCGCTGTCAGCTCCGACCCTGCACCCAACAGAATCTGTGTCTGATCGTCCCCATTCCCGGTATCGACCGTCAGATCCTGGCCAATACGCAGGTCGCCTCCGACCAGTTCGACACGAATCGAGTCGTTTCCAGCGCCGGTTGCAATCGTAACATCCCGGGCAATGCTCACGTCGGTACGAATTACGGCCGTCAACGAATCGTCGCCCCGGCCTAGATTCACCG
>JALQWE010000171.1 GCA_023258825.1 Planctomycetaceae bacterium
AGTGTAATATTGGCGGCCGCGCGACGCAGGGCGAATGACCCTGTGACATTGAAGAAGTCGCTGACACTGACGGTGAGCGTGCCACTGGCTTCGAGCAGTGCTCCTTTGGCGCCGTCGATGTTGATGGAATAGCTGGAACCACCGCTGAGCGGAATATTCAGAGGCGTGACGCTGTAATCGGCCACAATTCCGTCAAGGTCCGCGCGATTGACGCGAACGGCCAGATTGCTGCCACTGATGGTGACGTCAGGAATTCCAAGGACGGCGACCGAGGAGACGGTCGCCTGAGTGGTGATCCAGCGCCGTGCGGGATCCAGTTTGTCGGTGGCGACCGCGACGCCGAAGTCTGCCCCGGTGAGCGACAGACCGGCGGCGTTGGCGGTTCCGCCGTTGACTCCCGCGAAGCCAGCCGCATTGGCTCCGGCGATCGTCAGGACGGTGCTATCCACGGAGGATCCATCCGACAGTTTGATCGCGCGGTCGGCCGACTGGATTGCGAAGCTTCCGGACAAGCGCACGAAATCGGCCACGCCGATCGTGGCGTCCGTGGAAACTCCAAGCAGAGCCCCGCTGCTGGCCGGATAAGTGATGCTGACAGTGCTGCCGTCATCCATCAGAACATGTAGTGGAGTGGCAGCAAAATTCACGATGGATGTATTGGAACCACCGCCATCAGCCGTTCCCAATGGTCGATTTAGTTCAATTTCAATGTCGCTGACGGACAACGTCAGATCCGATAGTCCCACAAGGGCGGCGTTATTTCCACGCCCAGAAGCTGCGACCCAGCGGCGTTTGTCTGCCAGGTCCTTTGGAATCAGCACGACCATCGCGCCATCGACTCCGGACACCGAAACTCCCGTCGCATCAGAGGAACCGGACGGGCCGTTCACACCGGCAAAGAATCCACCATCAACACTGTTCAGGACCAGCGCCCAGGTATCGACCGTTGATCCGTCCTGCAGCGTCGCTGTGTATTCAACGCGTTTGACCGTGAGGCCGCCGATCAGACTGAGGAAGTTGAACAGATTGAGCGATGGCAGATTGTTAATCTGCATCAGTTCAATAGCGGGGACGTCAAAGCCGAATCCACTGATGGAGGGCAGTGCGGGCAGGTCCGGCAGTCCGGGGAAATTTGGCATCGCCGGCAGTGCTGGCAGAGTGACCGTTGGCAGCGACACACTATAGTCGATGTATGGGATCGGGCTGAGTCCTGCCGGGACATCAAATGTGAGGTTGAGTGACAGTGTGGGGACGATTGTGTCGAGATTGGGAACGAGAAGATCGAGGAATGGGGCGAACGAGATTTCGGGGATGGCTGCTTCCAGTGTGAACCACTTCATCGCCCCCAATTCCGGCAGCACTCCGCTGAGCGGATTACGTGTGTTCAGCAGCAGGTTAAAGTCGACACCTCGCAGATCAAACCCGGTGAAATCCGGACTGTCCCAGCTGGGCCCGTTGATGCCGACACTGGCATCCACGTCGATGCCCCAGAACCTGATAAAATCTGTGGGCAGAGCCACCCCGGGAAACTGCGGCAGCTGAACTTCCATGCCGCCGAATTCAATACCAAACCGCCCTCGAATGCTGGCAAATCCAGACACTTCGAATTCGATCAGCGCAAAGGCACGCAGCAGATCCCCTTTGAAATTCAGAGTCGAGGATTGTCCCCCAACTGTGTTTGTGAGCGGCGAAGTTTCGAAGTCTGCCGTGACGGTCGCTGCTGTTCCATCCTTCGTGCCTCCGGCGCGATTCAGATTAACGGTGAGGCTGCTGACAGAGGCTGTCACCACATCCACGCCGATCAGAGTTGCGGAGTCCACACTGGCCTGAAGGGCACTCCAGGTGCGGAGGTCCGTGCCGGACTGTGGATTGGATGGTGTGGCAAGGGTATAGCCGAATGAGACATTGGTGAGACTGATACCAGTCTGATCCGAACTTCCGGGCGCTGCGTTCAAACCGGCAAATCCAGACAGCCCGCTACCACCCAACTGGATGGCTGTTGCAGCAACACTGGTTCCGTCAGCGAGTGTCAGAGTTGCAGCCTTCTTTTCCACACCGATTGTACCGGTGAGATACAGGGCGTCTTCAGCATTCAGAGTGACAGAGCCTGCAACGCGTGAGACATCTGCCGGCAGACTGAGTGTCTGAGAGTGGCCTCCCACTGTGATCTGTTCGTTAACCGCCGCGCCGGTTGTGTTCTTTTCTGCAGCCAGCGTCCCCGTCAGATCTATTCCCGTGACACCCATCAACGCTGCCGCACCACTGGCCTGCAACGCATAGGTGCCGTTGCTGTGAATGAGAGCCACGAGTGACCCTGAAAACTGGACTCCGATATCATCAGCAACAGTCGGGGATTCCTTCCCGGTCCCCACAAAACCAGAAACATCAGTCGCCGCCAGTAACACACGTCGATTCGGTGAAGCCCCGGTGGCTTCGACCGAGAGATTTCCGTTGATATCAACCAATTGGCCCAGCGAAAGTGTGGTATTCTGCAGAAGCAGGCGTTCCGTATTTGCGTCGACGGCAAGCGTACGATTCACGCCGCCCACATTCAGAATGCGGGTGACGTTTGTTCCCGTTGAGTTGATTTCCAGTGACGCAGTCCCCGCCATGGTCACATCAGGAACACCATCAAGACGGACAGTTCCCGAGGCATTCAGAGCCAGTTTTCCGGAGGCGGTGATGAAGGCCAGCAGTGTGCCGGACGAAAGCCGCACACCCACATCATCAGTCAGGTCCGTCGTTGAGCCCTGATCATCGCCGAGAAAGGCGCTGACGCTGGTGGCGCCAAACAGGATTTCGCGAGTAGCGCCGGCCCCGGAGGTCTCCAGCGTCAGATTGCCTCGAACCTGCACGACAGAAGTGGAAAGCACTGCATCAGAGGCAGTCAAACGCACCCACGGACCCGCCGGCAGCGAAATTGTCCGTGTGCTCCCGCCGACCGTCACGGTTTCGTTGACTGGTACCGCTGTCGTATTGATCGTCAGCCCGAAGTCCGGTGTAAGGATATCGAGATCCGTGATCTGTTCGGAGACTGTCGCCGTCAGCTCTGCGGCCAACCCATCCTCCGTTAACAACAGGACTCCGTTGCCGTTGGTCACACTGACGAGGTTGCCGCCGACACCATTCAACTGCAGCGTGACAGCGGAGGCAGCGATGACCGTCAACGCCCGATCACTGCCGTTCGCAGCACGACGCGTAAAGAGAAAAGTTCCATCGAGGTTCTGTCCTGCGACCTGAATTCGACCGGTGACCGTCGCCGTGGTGGTATCCGCTTTGAAGAAGTTCATCAGGGCCACTGCGTCCTCAGCGGAACTCAGGACCGTGGACACGGCACCAGTGGGAAACTCTGTCGCCACCAGCATTAACCCCGTGGGGGACTGGATGGGCAGCAGAACACCATTGGCATAGCTCAACCCGGACCACTGACTGATCTGCCCAACGACATTGCCGGCAGTCAGAACCTGAAATACCGTTCCGGGTGCCGGCACATATCCATTCAGAAACTCGACGCTCATCTGACCGTTCAGTTCAGCTGTCCCTGTCACAGTCAAACGGTCATAGCGATCCGCTGCAGCTCCCTCAATCTGAATAGCCAGAGTGGAATCCGCCTGCATACTCAGCCCGGCGGTCGTCAGATGCCCCGCCGTTGCCACTGGCTGCAGGGGACCGGGGCTCAGCAACCCGGCCAGCAGCACTGTCCCACTACTGGAACCGCTGCCCCCAAGGGTCGCGGTGGTCTGAATGTCGATATTCCCCGTTCCTGAAAGAGTCCCATCCAGTACGAGGGCCCCGGCTGAAACCGCTGTCGTCCCTGAGTAGCCTGCCGTTCCGGAAAGGATCAGAGTTCCCTCGCCGCTCATCGTCAGACCGGCCGCAACGGCGTCTTCGACCTCGTTCACAGAACCACTGAGTTCGAGGGAGCCGCTGGAGACGACGATTTCTGTGCCGGGAGCCACGGTCAATGGATTCTCAATCCTCGTGGTGCCTGTGGTATGCGTCACATCCGTGCCGGAATTGTCGAGTGAGATGCCGGTTCCGGAAACCACATAACCCGAATCGGTGAACGCGAGGGAATAGCTGTGCACGTCAATCACGTCATTGATCAGCGTCCGACTGCCCTGCCCTGCAGCGCCGAATGTCAACGTATCTCCATCCGCTGGAAGGCGATCGACTCCGTCGGCCAGCCAGTTCGTATTGGAATCTGCGACCGACATCCAGTTCTGACTGACATCTCCGACCCACGCCAGGGTTGCCGGAAGCACTCGCTGCTCAAGTTGTTCCGAAAAACTCCGCACCTGTCGCCACATGGCAACGGGAGCCTGTTGACGAAACCGATTTCCAGGCGTTCGTCGTGCACTTCGACGCTGGAAAGGTGTTCTGAGCAGTGACGAGCATTCTTTCAGCCAGGTAGACAGCGCCATAATCAACAAACTCCGCGGGAGTCGACTTTCCGGCAACGCTGAAATTGAGAAACGTACTCAGCCTTGCCTGGAGAGGGGGCCGAATAACAAGGACAGCGGCGGTGGTCGTTGGCAGAAAACCGCACTCGTGTCGATGTCGGCCCGACATCGCGATTCCCATAGCCGTGGGCCTCCCCTGAGGCGCAAATGGAGCCGTCCGAAAGAAACCGTCGCAACTAATTGCAGAATGCCATGGAATCCCAAATTTCAGAATCTAATCGCGATAGTTGACTTGGTTAACAAACGGGAGGTAGCGTGAATTGTTTTTGATGCGATGACGATCAACAAGTAAAAAGAGGCCAGAGGACG
This sequence comes from Planctomycetaceae bacterium, assembly GCA_023258825.1. GTDB lineage: Bacteria > Planctomycetota > Planctomycetia > Planctomycetales > Planctomycetaceae > SXXK01. The sequence continues at coordinate 4,773 of JALQWE010000171.1, forward strand.
GATGCGATGGTTTCCAACTGGCAGGGGCAATATGGTAGCTTTTTTATCTGAGGCAAATGAGACGTCAGTAGGTATGCTGGGGCGTGTGCAATGTGGTGATGGCCGTGCGTGGTCTGATTTTTCCAGGCTGTGTCAGCAGACCATTCTTTCATGGTGTCGCTGGAAGAATATTGCCGCTTCCGATGCTGATGATCTGGTCCAGGATTCACTCGTCGTTGTTATCGCGAAAATCGGAGATTTTCGTCGTACTGGTAAAGGAAGTCTACGTGCATGGTTGAGGGCGATCGCGTGGCGTTGCCGTTCCAATGCCGTGGGGAAATCTGCGGATATCGTGGATTTACGGTTTCTGCGTGACAAGTTCAGAGAGGCGACCGAAGACATTGAATTACTGGAACAGGAGTTTGAGAGATTACAGCAGCTGTCGCACCTGGAGCGTTGTATGGCTGTCGTCAGATCCCGGGTTGAACAAACAACCTGGTTAGCCTTTCAGATGCAGGCGCTCGAGGAACGCGGCGGGGCGGAGGTGGCGAGCTCTCTTGGAATTTCCGTGGACGCGGTTCATTCCGCCAAAGCCAGGGTTCTTCGTCTGATTGGCGTTGAAATGCGACGTATGAAGGCCCTTGAATCTGTTTCAGACTGGACTCATTGCTGAGTTGTGAGAGTGTCTGCGAATTCTGTCGGCCTGACAAACGGCTGTGTACCCGGAACGTTATCTGCTCGGGTTCTACGGGCATCTCGAGTGGTGGAGCGATTGCGTCTGAAGAACCAGACTTATCGATACAACCCCACCGTTTTTCATCCATGGGAACGCCCCCATCTGTAATGTCGCGCGACGGTTGGTCCGGAAGTATTAAGACGGCGATCACTTGAACCAACCTTGCATTCTGGAGACGGAATGAACAGTGCGTTGCCGAAATGTCCGCAGGAGTATCTCGCGGACGACTATGTGAACGGCGACTTAACTGATGAGTCGTCGGAACTGTTCGAGCAGCACGTCGTTGATTGTCCGAGGTGCATGCGACGAATTTCTGCAGCAATGCAGTCGATGTCAACTTCTCCGGTGGACGACCTGCTGCGACAGTCCCGGAGCTCATCGCTGGAGTCTCTGCGGCTATGCGGCAGTGCGAATTCTGTTTCATCCGGCATGGCTTCTCGTATGCAGGATTCAGAAGACGCTCTGTCAAATTCCGCGGAAAAAACGGCAGTGACAACTGAAGCGGATTCGACGTCTGTCAACGGTGGGGGAGCAGATCAGGCGCTGATTCGGGAAGGGGCGGTGCCGGAACTCGTTCGTTACAGGTTGCTGAACATCGCGGGGGTTGGGGGATCGGGAATTGTCTGGCGGGCCTGGGATAATGTGATCCACAGAGCTGTAGCGATCAAGATTCTGAAATCGGAGCATCTGGATCACCACCATACGCAGCGATTGCTGCGCGAGGCCATGGCGCTCGCGCGTTTGTCTCACCCGCATCTTGCTGCTGTCCACGAATTCACAGTAATTGAAGGACAGCCGGCGATTGTGATGGAATATGTACCCGGGCCTACCCTGACGAAATGTCTGCAGGGACAGCCCATCGCCGAACAGCTCGCGATTGCTCTGATGATCCGCATCACCTCGGCAATTGAAAATGCTCATCAGGCCGGTATTATTCACCGGGATCTCAAGCCCTCCAACATCCTGCTGCGGGCGAGCGCAGTGGACGAATCGCCCTCGACAAGCCTGCGCAGGCTTGATGTGAAAGTCATGGATTTCGGAACCGCCCGTGTTACCGATCGAGAGACCATGACACATGTCGGTCAGATTCTTGGCACGCCTGGATACATGTCACCGGAGCAGGTTTCCGGGGACTCGTCCAGGATCAGTGAACGCACAGACATTTACGGCCTGGGCGCGATTCTGTACGAACTGCTCATCGGACGACCGCCGTTTACGTCCGAGGATCCTGTGGTGACGTTGTCACGAATCATGGAAACCGAACCCGTTCAGCCCCGTCTCCTGCAGCCCGGACTCTCCCGGGAGATTGAACTGATCTGCCTGAAATGCCTGTCAAAGGGCCCCAGGGATCGTTACACGTCGGCCGCTGAGTTGCTGAGCGACCTCGAGGCACTCCGTGACGGACGTCCGATCATCGCACGCCCCGTCAATGTGCTCATTCGTTTCAGCAGGTGGGGGCGCAGACACCGGATGCTGGCTGTGATGGGTGGGGGCTTGCTGATCGCCGTATTGGTCGTCGTTATTGAAACAGTTCTGTTTGTCATGACCGAGCGCGATCTGCGTCTGCAGGCAAACGAAGCTCGGGAAAAAGCTGTTTTGAATGAGGGCCTCGCAGAGCAAAATGCGCAGCTGGTGCTGGATCAACTGAAGAATGCGATGTTCACAATGGATGGTATCATCGAAATCTTCGCTCCCCAGGAATCGTTGTCCACTCTTCCCGGAACGAAACCTGTAATCTCGTCTGATCAAAAGCAGTTGTTTAGCCTCGCTCTGAAAGCCTACGAAGATTATCTCAATTTCAGAGGACGCGAAAAGCCGCTACTGTGGGAGGATTTTGTTGCCTCCAGCAGATACTGTCGAATTAGCCAGTATCTTGATCCGGAGCACTCTGTTACTCCGGAAATTGAC
>JALQWE010000172.1:0-233 GCA_023258825.1 Planctomycetaceae bacterium
CATTCCTGCTGCTCGTACAGCCGATCCGGATCTTCCAGCCAGGATTCATCCAGCGGTTGAAATACGAGGCAACGGTAGAGATGCATGTTATCACGCGGAGCCGCGCCGTGATGTTCTCGCTGATACTGGAACCATGAGTCGGGCATGAGTCCTGAGCGGAGCAACCGACGTTCCAGGAATTCCACGATTTCCGCATCCTGCAGGACATCTTCTGCGACAACGGCCAGTCGCTG
>JALQWE010000172.1:243-7388 GCA_023258825.1 Planctomycetaceae bacterium
GAGATAGTCCACTTCGTAAAACGGCGTCTTCAGCACTCCCTGAACATGAGTCTTTGCGCCCTCGAGATCTCCTGCACGCGCTTTCGAAATTGCGCGAACCACTTCCAGATGCCAGCCGGAATTGGTGCACTGCTGCCGTTCTTTTTCGACGAATTCCAGCGATCGTTGAAAGTCACCCTGCTCATAGCAGCAGAGGCTTCGGTAGTAGCTGAGCCATTCTTCGGGGCCGGACTGCTGTTCGTAGCGTTCAAGGTAGGTCATGCAGGCGTCGTACTGAGCAAGACGGAAGGCCAGCATTCCGGCATCGAAGGCGACCTGTGGATCAGTACTGCCCTCGCGCAGACACAGGTCCAGAACATGCAGGGCATCCTTCGGCCGGTCCGTTCCGCGATAAAGCTCGGACAAATGACGGGCAATGGCCCCGTCCGCGCGCTCCAGCCGAAAGGCCCGGGCAAAACAGCGTTCTGCCTCGCCGTGGTTGTCGCGGCTGACAAAGTGCAGACCTGCTCTGAGAAAAATACCGGCACGCTGCGAGTCCAGCTCCATGGCTTTACGATGCAGCTGTTCGGTGCGTTCCACCGTAACACGTTCCTGCATCACTTCATCTCCGGTATTTCGCAGCGCATCGCCAAGCGTGCCCAGAACAGACAGAGCCATGGCGTGGTCACGATATCCGGCGACCAGCGCATTGGCCCACTTCCAGACGTGCTCACCATCTTCGGCTGTGCCAATGAAAAACGTCATGAGATGCACAAGACTGCAGGCATCGTCAGCATGAGTCACGAAGGCAGGTTCAAACGCGAGAAGTTCTTCGCGGATACTTACAAATTCGCTTTGGCAAGGCGCTTCGGAAAACGCTTTGGAGCGTTGTCGAAGCTGTTCGATTTCGTCAGCCAGCGGCGTCTTCGCTGAGTCACTGTGTTCGGTCTCCGACGGGGCGTCGTTGGAAGAGCTTGCAGGTTCGCTGGACGCCGAAGTTGCTGCAGGCGAATTGTCAGCCTGAGCAGCACGGACAATCTCACTCCAGTACGGACCGGTGCCCCACGGTGTTTCGGCTGAGGCGCGGTTGGTGGGGACCAGCAGAGCGATAGGCGACGGGGATTCTGAATCCAGCAGAACCTGCAGGCGGCGGAGCGTCAGATAGTCATGAGCGACACGTGCACGCTGTTCCAGTTGTTTCGCAAGCCTCTCGGCCTGTGAGCGTTCACCGGCAAGAAGTTTAGCTGCAATCAGCCGCAGTCGCGTTTCCAGCCAGAGGTGTGTGCTGCCGCTTTTCTGCAATCGCTGATCCCATGCGGTCAGCAATTCAAATGACAGCGGCCAGTCCTGACAGCGTGTGGCCAGGAGTGCGGTGTTCAGTTCCAGCGAATGCTCGAATAAGGGGCACTGACCCCTGGCCGGGAAGTCCGCAAACGCCGTTGAGTCCTGAAATTCCGGTGGCCGTCCGGCTGCCATCAGTATCGTGTCCCGCAACAGGCCAACGCGCAATCGGGCTTCGATAGGCAGTGAGACGGATTCGGCCTCGCACAGCTGTAACGCCTGAGCACTGCCTTCAACGGCTTCGACAAACCTGCCATGCAGCGCGTCCAGCCACGCCAGCTTGATGGTGGCCAGCCAACGTCGATCACCCCGATCTGACCAGGCCTGATCCTGGTCGCGTACCAGCCGACACTGATGAGCGGCGATTTCCGCATCATCTGCCGCCATATAGACATCGCAGGCATATTCGCGGAAGCAACTGATGCAACCGGTCTTGCCAGTACGCCGACAGATCTGCAGGCCGTCCGCAATACAGGCATGCATGCCTTCCGAATTATAGCCCTCCAGCAGCCCTGTCGCTTCCGCGAGATTTTCATATGCGCAGGAGCTCATGGAATACACAAAATAATCATATTGCTCGCGCGGCAGATCTGCCTGAATCTGGCGGACTTTTTCCTCGTTCTCCAGCAGAGCGATCAGTTCAATCGCACGTTCCCGCATCAGCTGAAAATCCATCAGATACTGGGCCTCGTCCATCTGGAAGAACGTGCCCAGAACATAGGCTTCGGCTCGCTGTTCAAGGCGACCGCGACGTCGCAGTTCGCCATGCAATTGAAACGAACCAGCAAAATCGCAGGTCGAAATCAGTGCTCGAGCCCGTTCACGAAGGGCCGTGAGTTCGCTGTCGATTCCAGCAGGATCATCCTGAGCCATAAAGAACTGTTCCCGGTGCCTGCTGATCGTACAGATGGAACGGAAGAGGCACCTGATGAAATGAGGAGAATGCCGGTCCGAGGTGTGCTGGCTGACGCCGGCAGAGGACAGTGAGACAGTCTGTCGATTCAACGATGGGCCGTCTGGCCCGCGTTGTCTGCTGTCGGCCCCCAGGCCCGCTGTGTCATCGGAAGAGTCCACACATGCGGGCTGACAGGGTGATCTGCGACGGCCGTGATTATCGGACAAGAAATCGCTTGGCGTCGCTAACCGTTTTGGGATCTCGGACTTCCAGATCCTTCAGGTGAGCTTCTGCCTTCACCGCGGATTCTGGTTTGACAGCCACACCATCTGCACCGGGCTCGCCCTGTTCCTGGCTGCAGTAGTACAAGTAACGCACAATCGCACGTCGAATGGCGGGGATGGCGTATTTTTCGTCAGCATACATCGCCATCAGTTGATCCTGAATGCTCCAGTCCTTCCATCGGGCAAGGTCGGTGATCACCAGATCAGCCAGCTCCGGCCTGTCAAGCAGAATCCGCATGGATTGTTTCAGGCGGTCCCGTGAAATGTGATCTGGTTCATACGTCCACATGAACCGCAGCGCCTGCATAACGGCGTAAGTTTCGCTGAAAGGCAGGCTGACTTCCTTGCCTTCGGCATTCAGGGCCACTTTGGTGCGCATCTTGGCGTCTTCGAGTGCTTTGAGCCCGTCTTCGCCTTTCAGCAGCATGTAGCCCGCCATGACGCCCTCGATTCCAAGGCGGAAGTCGGCGTCGAGTGTGACGATCTTCTTTTCCAGGATCGCAGCATCTTCAGGCTTGCCGCAGAGTCCGGCCATCAGTCCATAAAAACCAATTCGCGTGACGGAGACTTTGGGATCATTGAGCCATGCAAGAATCTTTTCGCGTGGCAGTTTGTCGCGCATCGGCTTGATCACGCTGTACGGCGCCGCAGCGAACTCAGCAAATGCATCATTGGAAATGAGCATGTCCTGATGTTCAAAAAACGGCAGGAAGTATTCCAGACGGCGAGCCTGTTCAGCTGGATCGGTGACCGGCAGGGGAACTTTGGACAGGTATTGCCATGCGACGTCAGTGATTTCTGCCGGGGCATGCCAGTCTTCAAGACGCTCTTCCGGGCCCATCAATGTGTACAGCGACGTTTCGGCACCGGAGATGTACTGCGGAATCTCCAGAATCTGCCCTTTCTGGAATTTGTCGCCTTTGGAAAACCCGATATCAACGACCTCAAAGCGGGACACACCAGCGGTGACTTCTGTGGCTTTTGTTCCGCCGACGAACTTGCCAAGCAACAGGTGGTCACACATCTGAATCTGCTCGGCCATCACCAGAGTCGGTGCGTCGCAGAATGGACACACCGACGCGTTGGCAACGGAGTGGAACAGAAGCAGGGCGGTGAGTGTCAGAATCCAGCGCATTTCAGGGTCCTTTTGCAGTGTAGAGGCCTGCCCCGTCGGGGAAGGTGACCGGGTATGCCGGGAGGCACAGGTCACCGAGTCAGTGCCTTGTCAGTGGGCCGTTTCAGACGTGGGAACAATCACCAGGGCTGTTGTGCACAGCGGAATCGGCAATTGGTTGTCCCTGAGCAGGTGTGTCTGTGGTGAGCGGTTTGGTTCACAACAGTTCAGTTGAGCACCTTCGCCTGCTCTATACGGTACAGACGCGACAGATCCTTGTCATCCGCCTGAGGATCGATCCGAAAAATCCCTTCGACATCGAAGGGCCTGTTGGCGATATAATCCGTCGTCTCGCCCTCAGCCATCACGACACCAATGATATCGTAAACCTTCGGTTGTCGCACGAAACAGCAGATGCCATTGTCACGCGCCAGCACAAATTCGGTCAGCCCCGTGGCCACAAAGGTTGGGTACATGAAACCACGAATGCGGATGGTTTTTCCGTCGAGTTCTTTCAACCACGCGGGAAAAAAGTCTGGTGCATTCGGTGGCACTGGTTCCATGTTCAACACTTTCAGCAGGTCAATGTCATCATAACCGACTCGCAGTGAATTTCCCGGCCTTTCACGCCGGAAACGCTTTTCCGGAATCAGCAGCTTAACTTCCCGCGTCTCGGTCGCGACGGCATTGTCCACGGTCGGCTGATCTGCTGGACCTGTCAGCCCGGATTGCTCAGAGGTGACCGTCCGCGCGTTCACCTGCGCATCCGCTGCTCCAGGTTGTTCGGTTGATGGAGATGTCGTCTGCGGATTGCCAGCATTGGCAGTCGCGGGCGTGCCATCCGCTGTCGTGGATTTTGTACCGCTGCCGTCGACAGTTTCCGTCGTCGCCGACAGGGCGTCCGGCGAAGTGGCGGTCGGTGTTTCGGCAGGGGATGGAGGTGTGGCGACTGTCTCCGCTGGCGACGTTACGTCAACGGGTGCCTGGTTGGCGGTCTCTGTTTTGTTATTCGGGGTGACGGGCTCAGTCTTCGTGAATTCTATATAGCCTGCAGAATCCTGCTGATTGCATCCGGGCAGAGCGGCCAACAGCGGGCCAAGCAGAATCATCAGCCTGATCTTCACGGGGATCATCCTTTGCACTCAATGTTTCCGTTGTCCGCCCTGGTTGACACATTCGGCAGCAATCCAACGATTCTGACTGCCTCAACCGACCACCGGATCCTGCCGCCATTCATCGAATGAGTTGCGTGCCCGCAGACCTCTGTGGAAGCACGGCAGACGCCCGAGGTTGGGTGTTGCGACTGAAGCGAAGCACCAACAGTTTGTTCCGGCAATTCCTATTGCCAGTGCACATTTTGGGCCCAGGGTTCAGTATGCTTTGCCCAGGGCCCTCCCCGCACCAGCAATTCCGGTTGCAGGAAACCTTGCAACGAGCGTTTGAGACTCCGGTATGACCTGTTGGTGACCTGCGAAATTATAACCGGGATGCGGTGTTGTGAATATACTGAGGGAGGGAATGCCACGTTTTTGGGTGGCGGAAAGGCAGAAACGCGGGTGACTGCGGCCGGGTTAGAAACGAGTCCAGGCTTCTTCGACCAACTCGGCGTCCATGGTGTACACCTGTGCAAACTCGTAGTCCTCGCGCGACTCGGTCTCCCCCGCTTTGGGATCCGCGTGCAGAACGCCGGCGACAGCGACCATGCCGATGAACGCTTTGGTCGTCAATTGGTTCGGAAACTCGGCGTCCCAGGTCTTCATTTCTTCCGGAGTTAAAAGCTTGTCAGACATTCCGGGCGCCCGGGATGCCAGAGGTGGCCGCTGACCTTCCGGATAAGACTTCAGCGTCACGGTGATGAAGTCGTGGGACTTGGGTTTGCCTCCGAAACAGCACTCCCCGTTGTCCTTCAGCAGAATAAACCGTGGCAGTCCCTCGGTGTCCTGCGTCGCCCACATAAAACCCTTGAGATACACCTTTTTGCCAAGTAAAGGCTGAACTTCCGGCGGAATCTTGCGGCGGCCCCCAATGTACACGAACTGTCGGTCGGCAATTTCCCTTGGAAAGTTCACTCGCTGGTATCCCTCCGGAACTTCTGTGGAATACGCGTGAGCCATTTTCACGGAGCCCAGGACAAGGCTGCAGGCCGAAAGGGCCAGCCCGAAGGCTGCCAGCCATTTGCCTTTGACCGTCCCGGCTGAGGCCCGAATTCGCGACAGCGCGGCGATCCCAATGAAGACTCCGAAGCCGGCGATGTAAAGGCCGAACAGGCCCAGAAATCCCGTCAGTGACAGCAGGCCAAGACACAGAGCAAGCGGCGCCCAGGGCGACACGGGGACGTAGTCGAAGTCGTTGCCAACGTCGTCAGATGACCAGGCACGAACTGTTGATGCCGTTGAAACGGATGCGTCTTCCGCGATCACTGACCTTTGTTCCTCTATGATCGACACGCTTGCCTCACTGTGTTCAGGGTACCGTGGATGTGCCGCTTCGTCATGCCGCGTTCGTCCCAGTTTACGTCAGTGCGGGGGATTTCGTGAATTCAATCCGCACGGAAACAGAGTGTTCCCGCGGATTGGCTGCAGGTTGGAAAATTCCGCGATGCAATGCGGCGAATTTCGTAATTCCCCCGATTTCACCGCCATTTTTCCGATTTCAAACGCCTGTTTTTTCGTTTTCGCTGTGCGCTTTTCCAGAAATCGGTTACCTTTGACAGGCAGGTTTTCCGTTTTTTGTCACTCCAGATCAATTCCATCCGCTCACTCCTGCCGGTTGCTGCGATCTCCGCAGTGACGCGGCAGTCTTCTGACCGGCTTTTTCCCGGCGCTCAGCAATCTTCCCCTGCTGCTGTGCTACCGAAATCGCCGCTGTCAGATCCCGAGCAACCTCCCGGTTGTTCGGGGCGTTTCCCACCTGACTTCCATCGTTTCCTCTTTCCTCAGGGCCTTGGCGCTGATTGGTCCTGTCGGATGACGACTCTTCTCCAAGGCAACTCCACCCGTTGCTGAAGCCCCGCTGGGCGTGGCAGGTGAAGGGCGAGGTCGTCCGGCAGTTTTACGGGCCGTTCAGCGAGCTGTCTGGCACTGTGCTGAAGAATTCCCGCCGAGGTGACCTATGCCGCTCAGCCACCATCAGTTTGGCCACCCTCGCATCGCTCGCCGTACCGCTCTGCAGGTGGGCCGGATTGGCTTGCTGGGATTGGGAATGAATCACGTTCAGGGCCTGCGGGCGATGACCGCAGACAACCCGGCCCCCGCTCCTTTCAAGGCGTGCATCTACATTTTTCTGTCGGGCGGTCTGGGGCAGCACGACAGCTTCGATATGAAGCCACAGGCGCCGGCTGAGGTGCGTGGTGAATTTAAGCCGATTTCAACGGCCACCCCAGGCCTGCAGATTTGTGAGCACTTGCCGGGGCTGGCAGTCCGCAGCCATCTCTGGTCACTGTGTCGATCGCTGGGGCATCCCTCAAACGATCACTCCGCCGGACACCACATCATGCTGACGGGGCGGACCGAACTACCGCCCGGATTCAATC
>JALQWE010000173.1 GCA_023258825.1 Planctomycetaceae bacterium
GGGTATCGGGTGGGTGACGACGACTTATCGCTGGATGACAGGGACAACGCGTGGTGTGCTCCGCTGGCCGTCGTGGTGGATTCCTGTTTTCGCTGGGGAACTGACAAGCCACCTCGGATTCCATGGCATCGGACGCTGATCTACGAGACGCATGTGCGTGGCCAGACGCTGCTGCATCCCGGCATTCCTGAACCGCTGCGGGGCACCTATGCCGGACTGGCCTCCGCGGCGTCGATTGACCACCTCAGGCAACTGGGGGTTACGGCGGTGGAACTGATGCCGGTGCATGCGCACGTGGATGATCGTCATCTCGTTTCCCATGGGCTGAATAACTACTGGGGTTACAACACACTGTCGTTTTTTGCTCCGGAACCCGGATACGCTTCGGCGGCGACCCCGGAGGCTGTGCTGGATGAATTTCGCAGTATGGTGAAGCGGCTGCACGAAGCGGGTATCGAGGTGATTCTGGATGTGGTTTACAACCACACCGGCGAGGGAAATGAAAAGGGGCCGACGCTGTCACTGCGGGGAATCGACAATGCCTCGTACTATCGGCTGTTTCCCAACAATCGACGTTACTACCAGGACTTCACCGGGTGCGGCAATACTCTGAACATGCAGAGTCCGCGGGTACTGCAGTTGATCATGGACAGCCTGCGGTACTGGGTCAATGAAATGCATGTCGACGGGTTTCGCTTTGATCTGGCCAGCGCGCTGGCGCGGGAGCTGCATGATGTCGACAAGCTCAGTGCCTTCTTCGACATCATTCTGCAGGACCCGGTGCTCTCACAGGTGAAGCTGATTGCTGAACCCTGGGATCTGGGGAGCGGCGGCTATCAGGTCGGCAACTTTCCGCATCTGTGGTCGGAATGGAATGGTCGCTATCGCGATGCAATTCGTCGGTTCTGGGCTGGTGACCGGTCGACGATTTCTGAAGTGGCCACGCGACTGACGGGCAGTAGCGATTTGTATCAGCACGGTGGCCGACGGCCCTACTCCAGCATCAACTTCATCACGTCTCATGATGGCTTTACGCTGCGTGACCTGGTGACGTGGCAGCAAAAGCAGAACGCCGCCAACCTTGAAGACAATCGCGATGGGGACAGCCACAACAACAACTGGAACTGTGGCGTTGAAGGTGAAACGTCTGACATTGGGATCCGGCAGTTGCGAGACCGGCAGCGGAGAAATCTCTTTGCCACCCTGCTGCTCTCACAGGGCGTCCCGATGTTGCGCGGAGGTGATGAGCTGAGCAAGACGCAGCACGGCAACAACAATCCTTACTGTCAGGACAACGAGTTGTCATGGCTGAATTGGGAGCTGGACGAGCAGCAGCAGTCGTTTCTGGAGTTCTGTCGCCGGATGACACGCCTGTGGCACTCCCAACCGGTTCTGCGGCGACGCAAATTTTTTCTGGGGCGACGAATTCGCGGAGCCGGGGTGAAGGACATTTTGTGGCTGCATCAGGATGGCGAGGAAATCAGTGATTACCTCTGGCACTCCGACGAGCTTCGGGCGCTCGGCATGCGACTGAATGGTGAATCGATCGACGAAGTGGATGATCGCGGTGTGCCGATCTGTGGTGACACGCTGCTGGTGATTCTTAATCCTCGCGATGAAGACGTTCCGTTTACGATGCCGCGTCATCGCCCGTGCGAATCCTGGGTGCCGCTGGTTGACACGTTTTCTGATCCGCCCGAACCCGTCTCCCTGCCAGCCGGGACAGTGCGACGTGTTGCCGCGCGCAGTGTGGTGGTCCTGCTGCTGAAACCCTGCAGCGAACCAGAAGCAGAAACCACCAGTTCTGTCGGGCAGGAAACGGCAAGCTCAACGGTCTGAAGGCACTGAGACCGCCTGGACGTTGAAGTGTGTGAACGTGGAAGACCAGGGGATTCCAGAGGCCTGGCGGGTTGCAGTTACAGCGAAGATTCCTAAACTGCGCAGCTCTGGCAATTTGCGGAACGGAAGGCCGGGCCATGACGATCGGACACGCACCATTTCCTGCACACTCACAAGCATTCAGACTGCGCATGGTCGTCTGGATGTGTTGGCTCGCTGTCGTACTGACATCGGCGGGAACGCAGACAGTGGCTGACGAAAAAGGTGACTTCCCGTCGCTCGACGAGCAGCCGTTTTCGGACCGACTGCGTACAGAACCTCGTCGGCGGACAACCCCTTCAGAGGGACCGGATGAGGGGGCGACCTTTCCCGCCTTTCCGGACGAATTGCGGGACAGAACTGAGAACTCATCGGGAAACCGCCGCCGCTTAGAACCCGAGATGCCAGACGAAGACACTGAGACTCCGCTGGACAACCGAGTTCCGGATCTGCCGGAGGATGCGGAATCGCGTCAGGAGCCGCCCGTTTCGTTGCCCCCGAACATTGCCACGCCGGGCTTTGACTGGACCATACAACCTGTGTCTGTCGCGGACGTGCAGACCGTGCGGACGTGGCCGTTTCAGCATGGAACGCCCAACCTGACTGAGGAAGAATCGGCGGCCTATGCGGATCTGATCCGTGCGGCGCTCAATCGTCGAGGATTGATTCCTGCGGCACTGCCGGAAGACATCAACACCACGACGGCCTGGGAGACGGCCTTTTATCGTTACGAAGATGTCCGGCGTCAGGCATGGCTGCACGGCAATCTTTCGCTACAGGCCACTGCGATTCAGCCGGTAGATCCCTTTGCGGCGACACCGGGGAAGGTGTTGTCGACCATTGATGGTTTGCCGGAGGGGACAGAGATTCGTGACTATTCCGTGCAACTGGACATGCAGACTCATCCGGCGGACTTCACAGGGCGCCCTGTGGTGCTGTATGGGCTGTTCACTCCTTCCGGTGCAGTGTCAGTGCGAGCGGCCAGCACACTGGAGAATGAGCAGTCAGAATATGTCCTGCAACGTGGCACGCTCAAAAGTCTCAGCGGGCGCGAGACGTTGGCGATTCTTGATGCGGTCAGTTTTGTGGATTCTGATGAGCAGTCAGCCCCATCGACCGCGTGGCCGGTGGACCCGGGAGCTCAGATTCCCGTGCTCGTCAAAGGCTGGTTCGTCAAGCTCTGGGGACAGCGTCCGCTGATCTTCACCGAGGTCGTGCGAGTCGTGTCTCCGCAGCCCTATGATAAGTACATTCGCGAGCATGTGCGTTCGCGTCGGCGTATCAGTGACGATGAGAGCTGGATTTATCATGAGACACTGCGGCAATTGCAGGTCACCAGTCTTAAATCACAGAAGCAGATTGCCCTTGCGAATCAGCAGAAGCGAGTTCGTCAGTTGCTGACGGACATGCGGCAGAAGGCGATCATGGACATGCGACTGCTGGAGTCACTGAAAAGAACGGGGAAACTTCCTGAGCGGGATGAGGGGGGCAAAGAGAGTTTTGAAACACGAGCCCGAAGGATTCAGCGGCAGCTGGCGCTGCGTGAATCTCGCTATGCCGCCTGGCAGCAGAAACCGGAAACGTTTCCGGTCTTTGTGGACCTCTTTCAGAATCCGGACGCATGGCAGGGGCAATTGGTGACGGTGCGCGGATATGTGCGTCGCGTGATGACTCATGACGGAGATCGGACTCTGTTCAGAGGTCAGCCGCTGCATGAGCTCTGGCTTTTCACGGAAGACAGTCAGCACATTCCAACGGTGATCGTGACGCCGTCACTGCCACGTGATTTTCCGACGGACTGCGACCTGATTGATTCGGTCACGGTCACTGGTTGCCTGTTGAAAATGTACGTTTATCGCTCGCAGGAAGACGCTCGGCTCGCGCCGTTGCTGCTGGCCGGCCACGTGGAATGGGCGCCATCACCGCAACACGTGCTGGACCTGATGGCGGGAGTGGTGGCGGTGATTGTGGCCATGACTGTCTGGGGCCGGGTGCAGAGAGATCGGCGGCAGCGGGAGCGACTGCTGCGTTTGCTGGACGAGCAGCCCGACTTCCGGCAGACCGTGTAAGCGGATGTTTGGCGTCAGAAAAGGGGTCATCGGAAAAGGGGTCAGGACCCAATAGTGCGGAGCACCCTTCGGGCCATTTTGGCTATTGGGTCCTGACCCCTTTTCCGATGCGGCGGAGCACCCTTTGGGCCATTTGGCTATTGGGTCCTGACCCCTTTTCCGATGCAGCGAAGCACCCTTCGGGCCATTTGGCTATTGGTTCCTGCCCCCTTTTTATGCCGAGCACCTTTCGGGACATTTGGCTATTGGGTCCTGACCCTTTTTCTGCCCGCCGGAAAAACCAGGAACATCCAGGACCAGTGCGGGGCGAAGATGCAACCGTCTGCGGGCGGTGTTAGCATGCGTCGCAGAGTCGGCGACGCAGCCTGTAAGTCCTTGCGTACGGACGCACAGACAGACACTGCGATCCTCCCGACGGGGTGCTTTGCAGCCAGATCACTCAGGGGCGAACATGCAAAAGATTCTGATTCAACTGGACACGGACCCGCAGCCATCGGTGTTTGACCGTGTTGTCGCGGTGGATTCCGGCGTTGAGCATCTGTTTTCGTACTCCGGCGTCACACCGGAAACAGTGACGGGGCTGGTGCATGGGGCAATGTTCACACGCGGCCCCGCCGACCTGAAAAATACGGCCATTTTCGTCGGTGGGGGATCAGCAGCCGACGGCGAAGCGCTGCTGAAAAAGGTTCAGAAAACATTCTTCGGCCCCATGCGCGTCTCCGTCATGATGGACTCAAACGGCTGCAACACCACCGCCGCGGCCGCCATCGCCAGTGCTCGTCGACATCTGCCGCTGGCAGAAACCTCGGCCATCGTTCTGGGGGCCACCGGCCCGGTCGGTCTTCGCGCCGCCGAATTGCTGGCACTGGAACACGCCCACGTGACCCTCGTTTCACGCACCTTGGAACGCGCCCAGGCAGCCTGCCTGACAATTCTGCAACGCCAGCCCGACGCCCATCTCTCGGCCGCGGCAGCCGCTTCACCGGAAGACTACCAGCAACTCTGTTACGGGCAGGAACTGATCGTCGCTGCCGGCGCCGCAGGAGCCTGCTTTCTGAACGACGGCGCCCTGCAGCAACTGCCGGGCCTGAGGCTGGCCATTGACCTGAACGCGGTTCCGCCAGTCGGTATTTCTGAGATCTCCGTCATGGACAAAGCGACCGAGAAATTCGGCGTGCTCTGCTACGGAGCCATCGGAGTTGGTGGACTGAAAATGAAGGTGCACCGTCGCGCGGTGGCCTCCCTGTTTGAAGGCAATGATCGCGTCCTGGATACCAGAGCCATCTATGCTCTGGCACTGGAAGTCGCCGGAATTGCTCGCTGAAATCAGGTGATCACGTGTTGAGTTTCCGGGGAAATCAGGCTGCGAACGACGTGGTTGTCACCGGAATCGGCACGGTGACCCCCCTGGGACTGCACACCTCAGCCACATGGCAGGCCCTGCTGCATGGCCAGGTTGCGCCCGCCGTCCTTCGGCCCGACGACATCGACTTCTGGGAAGAACTGGGACGCATCCCCGGACTGCGTCGCTACGGCGCCGGACTCAACATGGAGCAATTGTCGCAGGCCTTCACCGCCTGCCCACTGCTTCAGGACCTCGCGCCGGACCACGCCGCAGCCATGCTGGCCGAACGCGGTATTTCCAGCGCTTTACTCGCCCTCCAGGAGGCGCTCAACCACGCACAGGTTCAGCCGGGCTGCGTTGTCCCACATCGCATCGGTGTTGTCTTCGGAAGCAGCAAGGGCGGACTGCGAACAGCCGAATCACTGACCCCGCATGCACGCAGTCAAAGTGATCACGCACCTCGCAGATCAGATCAACAACGTCTTTCACACAATCACAATAAACACACCCACACGGTAAATGAGTTAACTCATTACTGGGAACAATGTGACCCGGCCGGATACCGCTGGTCCGAACTTTTCCGCACCGACAGCGCCACTCAATGGATCGCCCACCTGTTGCAGGCTGGTGGCCCGGTCAGCTGTCCCGTCGCAGCCTGTGCCACAGGACTGATTTCCGTCCTGCAGGGCGCCGCACTGATTCAATCGGGGGCCTGTGATCTGTGTGTCACCGGCAGTGCCGATGCCGCTCTTCGAGCCTCAGTATTGTCCTCGTTCAATCGGCTGCGTGTGACATCGGGACACGACGACCCACGCAGCGCCTGCCGCCCATTTGATATCGACCGCGATGGCTTTGTCATTGGGGAAGGCGCCGGAGTGCTCATTCTGGAGTCACGGCGGCACGCGCTCGCCCGCGGGATCCAGCCGCTGGCACAGGTGCTCGGCGGAGGCTGGCTGGGCGACAGCACAGGGATGACCCAGATGGACGCCACCGGTGACGTGGTCTGCCAACTGCTTCGACGCAGCACCCAGGCCACGGGTTCGTCTCCCGACATTCTCAGCGTGCATGGGACGGGCACTCTGACCAACGATCTGGCTGAATCCCGTGGAATTGCGCACGCCGGCTTCCAGCACCCGCCGGTGTGCTACGGACTGAAAGGCGCGCTCGGACACCTGCTCGGAGCTGCCGGCAGCGTCGAAACCGCCTTGCTGGTGCAGGGCCTCACCGCCGGAATACATCCCGGCACGGCCAATCTCCGGACTCAGGATCCGCTGTGTCAGATTCCCATCGCACGCACTCCCGGCTCGGCATCAGCCACAGCCGTCTGGGGCAAGCTCTCACTGGGCTTTGGCGGTCACGTGGCTTATGGATTGTTCGCGAAGCCCTGAACCGCAACGCTGCACGAGGATTAAAAGCCCCGACGGCATCCCGGATACCGACGCGATTTCCAGGCGCCTTACTGTCGATGGATCCTCACGGACGATTCACGGCCGGTGATTGATTGTAAAGCCCTGTCAGCCACTCCAGACAGATCGCATCCATGTCAGCGGCCTGAGCAGGATCCGTCGAGTCCGCGGCCCAGGGCAGCAAACGCTGCACATCCTCAGGCAGGTTCTCCACCGCCATCGGCCCCAGTGGAATCTGACGTGCCGGTGATTCAGCCAGTCGACGCTCCGTCTCTTCCGACAGAAGAAACTCAATCAGCGCCAGCGCTTCCCGGGGATGCGGACAGTTGCGAATCATTGCGACGGTATTCGGGATACAAATCGTCCGCCCGCCGGGCAATCGATACGGCAACATCTCAACGGGCTTTCGGGCATCAATCGCTGCAAATACATCATCCGTATCCGTCAGCCCCAGGTCACAGACACCCTCAGCGACCATGTCACGCACCGCACCGTTGCCTCGGGCCTCCCGGATGCCCCGCTGATGCAGCGACGTATGCCATTCCTGAAGTCCAGCCAATCCCAATTCGTGACATAATTCCGTGTAATGTGTGAGTGTCGTGCCAAACAAAGGAATAGCGATTCCGACCCGGGACAGATCCTGCGACTGCAGCCGCGAAGCCACAGCATCCGCACTGCACT
>JALQWE010000174.1 GCA_023258825.1 Planctomycetaceae bacterium
AGTGTATGTCCAGAGGTATGATGGGCTCCCATCAGAAAGACCAGATCGCGTTCGGTCTCTGTCCCTTCCTGCAACAGTTCTTCCGCCAGACCCACCCACTCCTGCGCCACCTGTCGAGCGTCGTTCTGACGCGACAATTGGACCAGCTGTTTCTGCAACTGGATGGCCGTCGAGCCATACGCCTTCCGCAGCTCGTGACTGGCCGTAAATGCCCGCACACTGGCCTCATCCACCGCCAGTTGCTGCTGCAGGCCGGTCAGCGCATCATTCACACGGTTCAGTTTCTGCAGCAAACGGACACGGCTGCGAGCTGCCTTTGATCGCATCGACAGCAGTTCCAGCCGCTGTCCGGCGGATGCATCCTTCGAGAACAGTTTCTCCGCTGTTTCAGCGCCCTGCTCGGCCAGTTCCAGTTCTGCCAGTGATTGCTCTGTGGCCCCGCTGGATTCGAGTAACAGGGCCAGATTGCCGTGGAGCTGAATTCGAGTCATCGCGTCTTCGACGGATGCCACCGGCCCCTGAATTCCGGCCTGCTTCGCCTTTTCGGCCAGCGGCAATGCCTCGGCGGTCTTCCCCACAGCACCCAGATGCAGTGCCAGAGTCGACATGGCTCGCACCCGGAGAATGTCAGCCTCAGCACGCTGCTCCGCTGGCAAGCTCTGATCACGGCATGATACCTCCAGCCGCTCCACGGCCTCTCGCAGCAGCGGCCCCGCTTTGTCAAACCTGCCATACCTCATTGCCAGTTGTCCCTGCTGGCTGATCAGTCTGGCCAGTTGAAATTCCCGCTGTTGACTCAGCAGGGCTTTTCCATTCGGCCACGGCGTTTCCTGAAGTTTCTGCACGGCCTTCTCCAGCCGTTCCGCTGCATCAGCCTGATGCCCCAGTTCCTGTTCCAGCTTCGACAAGGACAGAGCGGCTGTGGCCAGCCTCAGCGACGAGGTGTCATTCGGGATCAGATCTCCCTCAATCTCCTGGTACAACTGATCATAAAAACGTCGAGAGCGTTGCAGCACTTCCTCACGCACCCCTGACATTTCGGCCGCTGTCCGCAAGTCCTCACGCTCAGAAAACAATTCATAAAACTGTGAAATGGCGTGAAAAGCCATCTGCTCTCGACGTTCGGCCCGATCGCGACTGATTTCCCCTGCGGCTCGCTCACGTTCTGCGACCCGTCGCGCTTCTGTTGTGTCCTGCAACAGGCGGTCGGATCTCTGCAGGGCATCCTGCAATTCCTGCGAGCGCTGCGCCAGCCGATTCTTCTGTTGCGTGGTGACGACCAGAAACGCGGCTCCACCGAGCACAGAAATCAACAGGCCGGTGACCAGCATCGCCGTCGCCATGCGATGGCGCCCCGGCCAGCGCAGCAGTCGCTCCCACCAGCCTTCCGCATAGGCCTTCACTGATTCGCCACTGAGCCAGCATTCCAGGTCATCCCGGAATTCTTCGACCGAGACGTAACGCTCCGCTGGCTGTTCGGACATTGCCCGTCGACAGATCGCCACCAGCAATCTCATCTGCAGACCACCAACAGCCTGCTCCACTGCTGCCGGATGGTATGACGCTGGTCCTGCTTTCGCGGCAGGCTCCCAGGCTCCGTTTCGATCCGGTGTCCGACCGGTCAGAACACTGTGCAGGATCGCGCCCAGCGAATACACGTCTGCCGAACGCAGCGTTGTGGCGTTACAAACCTTTCCAGCGAGTTGCTCCGGAGCTGCAAACCCCGGAGTTCCGATGCCGCAGGTCGCTGCAGTGCGCTCAGCCCTGCTGCCGCCGCTGCTGAGTCTCCTCGGAGGCTCGTCCAATCGGTGCTGAGGAGACTCCCTCGGGATCCCTCGAATCCTTGTCCCCGGCAGAGTCGGTGGAACTCAGCACGTCACCGGCCACCGGCATCGGCTGATCACTGGAGCGCGAGCCGACGATGTCCACCGACCGTCGAGCGAGTCCCCAGTCTCCAATCAGCGTCTCACCATAGGGGCCGAGCAGGATGTTTGCCGGCTTCAGGTCCCGATGCACGATTCCGCGGCTGTGTGCATAAGCCATCGTGTTCGCGACATCCAGAACACGCCGAATGAGTTCGGGAAAGGCAATCGCCGATTTTTCGATGGAGTTGGGTTCTGTCAGACCGGCATGAAACCTTCTAATGGCTTGCTGCAGCGTTCCTGCATCGGTGCCGGAGATCAATCGCATCACATAGTAGGCCAGACCATTCTCATCCACACCCCAACCATAAATCGGAATCACACCCGGATGCTCCAGGCTCGCCGTCAGCTCTCCTTCTTCACGAAATCTCCGCTGGACATCCAGGTCACCCGCCAGATCCGGACGGATCTTCTTCAGGGCCACTTCGCGACCACATTCTGTATCCAGAGCGCTGTACACCTCGCCCATGCCACCGCGACGCAGCAGCTGCAACTGACGATAACGGCCGGACAATGTCAGAGGAATTTTCGCGTTCTCAGTTCCGGCGGAGCCTGATACCTCTGTGCTCTGCAGTTCTGACCGCAGTGCCTGCAGCTGGGCATCCAGCAATCCGGGTGGCAGATCGCTGTAACCCTGAACGAACTGTTGCAGATCCGGTCGTTCGCCCCGCTGCCACAATTGCTCGTATTCAGTCGTGGCCTGCATGACTCGCAGCCAGTCAGACTTCGAAATTGTCGCCGGTTGATATCGAATTCTGTCACCGCCGCTGTCGCTCATGCCTGCTCACACTGCTCCCAGATCAGTCGAATCAGTTGAATTTTCTGCAGCACGACAGTCTTGCGCCGCTGCAGAGCTCGGGCAATTTCGTCGGCGGTGCGATGATCCATCCGCATCAGGGCGATTTCTCGCAATTCGCCGGTTGGATCCTCAGCATCCAGCCGCTCCATCCAGAATGCCAGCAGATCGGACATGACGGTGGCTGTCTCAGGCTGCTGCAGATCATACAGGGCCAGTTCCCCGGAGAGCTCAATGACTTCTCCCGGACCCCGTTGTCGCTTCTGCGCGGCACTGTCGCGAAAATGTCGCCGCACCCGATTCAGCGTGTAAACGATCAGCAGATTCCAGAGATCTCCACGGTCATTGAGTTCTGCGTAGCGACCGGTCATCAGAGCCGCACAACAGCGGCGGAAGGCACTGTGCGCAAGATCCTCACCGTCCACGGCGCAATCCGGGTTGTTCTGCATCCGCTGCTCGGCAAATCGGACCAGTTCGCGATAGTAGCGACCCCAGATCTCCTGCGCCGCGATGGAGTCGCCAGACTTCATTTGCCGTAGCCAGCGAGTCACCGAGCCGGCATCTTCAGACATGAACTGCTCTGTCAACATGGAAAAGATTTCGAACCCAATACGCAAACGGGGGGATATTCCCAGTGATTGCAGGTCACAGTGACAACGACTTATAAATACTCGCTTCCAACAACGGATCACAACCCCGCAGCCCATGTTCTCAGAGCAAATTCTGAGCGATCGTTGGCTGACCACGCGCAAGCAGAACACCACCCGTGCGGAATACGGAAATCCGAAAACGAGTTCCCGAATTTCCTGATGCGAATCTGAAGTTGCATCTTTGAGAATCGCAGCAAGTTGTTCCTGATTTCTGGCGGCTGGGGAACTCAGAACCGGCAAATCCGGCTTCTTAATCATGTGCTGTGGTCGCGACATCGCCGCCGCAGTGCCTCCAGGGGGAGGCGATCACGAATGTGGATCTGGTTGTCCATGTTTGCCGCTGGTCCGGTCTGCCACAGCCTGTGGTGATGTCCGCGTCAGCCTGCCTTCCCCTTGTTCCGGGAACTCATTGAACTCAGGGAATACAGGATTTCCACATGCCGTCTTTTGCAAGTCGTACTCTCCTCCGCAGTGTTCAGCATTCCTTCGCAGCAGTTATCAGCAAAGCTCGTCAGAGTCAGCGTTCGCTTATGCGTGACCTGGCTTCATTATTCACGCCGCCCGCTCGTTCTCGTCGTCAGTTCCGCAGCAACGGCCAGCGCACCTTTGCGGCGGCCGTCGGGTTTGAATCGCTGGAATCACGCGTCCTGCTGGCGGCCTACGCCGGCAGCGGCACCACGATGACTCTGACACTGGCTGCCAATGAGACCGTGACCGTGGTCTCCACGGGTTCCAACACCTACACGTTCACCCTGGGCAGTGGCTCGTGGAGCGGATCCGGAACCGGTATGTCGGCCTCCGGCACGACACTGACGGCCAACTCCACGGCGAAGTCCACGTACAGCAGTTTTGTCATTACCAAGGCCGCTGCCACAGCCGGTAACGATGTGATTTTTGGTAACAGCGCTTCGACCTATACCGACAACTTCAGTGTCACTCTGACCGGTTCCGGGCTTGCTGATATCGTCAAATTCAATGGAGCAACTTCCTTTTCGGGCAGCAATACGCTGACGGTCAACACAAATACGGATATCGAGTTCACGACAGGAGCCGTCGTACAGTCTGTTGATGGCAACATCACCATGACGGCCAATTCGGCTGGCACATCCACCGGAACCTTTGTTGGTCTGCTGATGAATGGCGCGACCCTGAAAACGACCGGGACGGGCAACCTCTCCCTGACGGCGAAGGGCGGAGCCACATACACAGCCGCCACATCGAACAACGGATTGTGGGTTCTGGATTCTATTATCGAGACGGTCAGTGGATCGATTACCATCGACGGCACCGGTGGGAATACCAATACAGCCCCGGACACCATGACCTGCGCCGGCATGGAGTTTGTCAGAAGCACAGTCAGATCCACATCGGCGGGGAACATTACCCTGACCGGTACCGGCGGCAGCGGCGCGAGCAACACGGGTGACTGTGATGGCATCGGGCTTGAGGAATCCGTCACCATCACCACCACAGGTGCTGGTCAAATCAGCATGACAGGAAACGCAAAGAACAACGGACAGGGTATCAGCTCCTGGGACAATTCGTTGACTGATGCCACAAAAAACGTCATCACAGCCGGTTCGGGTGGACTCACCATCAACGCCACGTCTGAACGCGGCACCGCTGTCGGTGTCAGTGGTGCGGATTATGCTACTATTATTTTTACTGCTATTGCGGGACCGATCAGCATCACGGCTTCAAGTACCCGCGGTGATGCACTGTACATGGACAACCAGTCAATCGGTTCTGCCAGCACGACGTCCATCACCATCGTTGCCAGCGGTGGCACGACACTGGCCCAACAGATAGCTGATGTCGACGGAGCAATCTTTGATAATGTTTATATGCAGGCCACCGGAGCTGTCAGTCTCACGGCAACCGGAGGAAACTACGACGGCACCGCCGACGGCCATGGTATTGACGCCTACGCCCTGGACATCATCGCCGGATCCATTGCTGTGAGCGGAACTTGCATTGGAAATGCCAAAGCAGTCTGGATGGGCACTTGTTACCTGTCGGCGACGGGTGATGTCACTCTCACAGGAACTAACTCGCCCAACATGTCCGTCGCGTCGTCCGGCGATAATGACGGCATTTTCTTTAATGTCGGCACCTTGAGTTCCGGCGGCATCCTCTCGATCACTGGTACGGCAAAAGCTGGTGGCGAAGGGGTTGATTTGGCCGATTGCGCGGTGTCAGCCGCCAGCGTTTCTGTCCTCGGCAATTCCGACAATTCCGATGCCGTACTTCTTAATGTAACTTTAACTACCTCCGGCAACGTCTCCATCACGGGAACATGCAGTGGAGGCACCGGCGATAATGACGGAGTTGTTCTGTCGAGCAGCGATCTGGACATCGGGGGTGACGCGACGATCTCCGGTACTGCCAAAGATGGCGGCGAAGGGATTCAGATCGCGTCAACCACGCTGATCGCTGGTATCCTGCAAATGACCGGTACGTCTGTGAATTCCGACTCACTGGATTTCTCTGCAGCAACGATCAACGCCAACAGCGCTGTCATGACCGCCAGTCGCAGCGCACTGTTCGTCAACTCCAGTATCACGTCATCTTCAGGCCTGTCTGTGACTGCAAACAACACAGCTACAGCCGCGGGAACCTTCACTGGTATCACGGTCACGAATTCAACCCTCTCTTCACAGGGCAGTGGCAACCTGTCGCTCACGGGCAAAGGGGGCACGACAACGGTCACTGTCGGAGGCAATGAAGGGATCGCCACTTTCGGCACCTCAGTGATTCAATCACAATCCGGAAGCATTACGCTGACAGGCACCGCTGGCAGCTACAACGGCACGGACACCAACGTCACCGTCGCCGGCGTCAATTTGAATACCACAACGGTGCGATCTACTGCCGGTGGCAACATCACCATTTCCGGCACAGGCGCGACCGGAGCTGCCAACAACGGCGACTGCGATGGAGTCAACCTTGAACAGTTGTGTACGGTATCCACCACTGGCGCCGGAAGTATCAGCATCACCGGAACCAGTAAGGGCAGTGGTGAAGGGATCGATATCGAGGACAACACCAACAACAAGTTGCTCGCCGGTTCCGGTGGCCTCACACTCAACGGAACAGCCCCCTCCGCGGTTGGCGTGCAGCTTGCCGGGGCATCAAATACGTGGCTGCTGCTGGATGCCGTGAATGGCCCTATCAGCATCACGGCGACCAGTGAGACAGACGATGCATTGGACCTGCGCAATGCTCGACTTGGTTCAGGCAGCGTCACCAATCTAACGCTCTATGCCACCGGAGGCAGTGTGACCGCCAGCGGTGATGATGATGGCATTTCCATGAGTAACATTGCCACCAGTATCACCGGGACTCTCAGCCTGACCGGGATCGCAGGAGCTTCCGGAGAAGGCCTCGAACTCTTCAACTCCACTGTTTCCGCTGCGGCCGTCTCCATCACTGCTTCAACTGGCAACTCCGGTGTGCTGAATATTGACGGCAGCACACTCACTGCGACGGGTTCGATCACCATGTCGGCCACCTGCACAGGAGGCACCGGCGACAATGATGGCATTATCTTTGGCAGCAGCACGATCACCGCCGGCACCACAATGTCTCTCACCGGCGTCGCCAAAGACACCGGTGAAGCCGTCCAATTGACCAGCTCAACACTGTCCGCAACGACGTTCCAGTCTAATGGCACCGGAGTCAACAGCAACGGCTTTGAGATGAACGGTGGATCCATCTCCGCCACAACAGTCACCATCACCACCACCACGGCCAGCGGTTCAGCGAATGCTGCTCGTCTGCTCAGCTCGGCCCTGATCACTGCCAGCGGCAGCTCCGGACTTACCATCAACAATACAGGTGGCCTCAACGGCCTGCAAATGGAAACTTCAGCTGCCCTCCGTGCCACCAATGGCCCGGTCACCGTCACGGCAGACAAAAACATCTCCATCAATACCGGCACAATCACTTCCGATGGCGTCGGCTCCATCAGCCTCACCGCCAATGCGTTTGGCTGGAGCGGTGTTGGT
>JALQWE010000175.1 GCA_023258825.1 Planctomycetaceae bacterium
CACACCTGATCGGAACACAACGTCTCTGCTCAGGCATAAGCCACTCAGATGCGCCTGCTCCCACCATTCTGAACACTATCCGACGTCACCCGGTAACGACCGCCGACTGTCG
Source organism: Planctomycetaceae bacterium (assembly GCA_023258825.1). Classification (GTDB taxonomy): domain Bacteria; phylum Planctomycetota; class Planctomycetia; order Planctomycetales; family Planctomycetaceae; genus SXXK01. The sequence goes on from JALQWE010000175.1 coordinate 113, forward strand.
GGCCACAGAACGCCGCACCACCAGAAAGAAGACCATCACTCCCAGCTGCAGAAAGATGAAGGCCGCCAGAGCCAGCAAACGCCCCTCGGTAAACCCATAACTGTGCAGCCCCGCTCGCAATTCATTGACACCGAACCACGACCATGCCGTGACGATGTTTCCGAACATGGACAGCACACTGGTTCCATAATCACCGACCTGCTTGTCCCATCGAGCATGCAGAATCAGGGCATTCCACAGCACAATCAGCATGGCTCCGTTTTCCTTCGGATCCCAGCCCCAGAATCGGCCCCAGGAATCGTCCGCCCACAAACCTCCCAGAACCGTCCCGACAAGGCTGAAGAACAATGCGAAGCAGAGCACTCCATAAACCATCCGCCCCACCTGACTCTTCAGCACACCACGAGCAGCGGCCTTCTCAGACGAACCCGACAATCGCTCTGCCAGTGCCACCCCGCAGTAACCAACCCCGAGGAAACCGGCCAGAAACGTCGCCGCATAGCCCAGAGTAATGCAGACCACGTGCGTCGCCAGCCAGAAGGCCGTGTCAAGCACCGCCTGCATCACCCCCAGCGTATCGCCTTCATCCAGCGCCAGGTAGTGAGCAATCATCAGCGCCGCAGCACCCGTCGATGCCCCCACCAGACTGCCAATGCCATTCTTCAGGAACAGCTCCACCACGTACGCTGCAATCACGACCGCCCATCCAATGAAAATGGCGGACGAGTACAGATTGGTCACCGGTGGACGTCCCGAAATTTCCATCCGCAGCCACAACGCGGCGGAGTGCACAATGAAGGACAACACCAGCAGGAACAGGGCCGTACGACGAACCGCTCCCCCCAGTGGAAACAACCAGCTCAGAAACACCAGCACAATAATCGGCAGATACAAACGAATCGCCTTCTGGAATGGCTCAAAGTAATTGAACCACGCCTCCAGACGCACACCGGACACGTCCACGTGCGGCAGCGCGGCAGAATTCAGGAACTCTCGGTACGCAGTCAGGCTGGCGTTGAACTTCTCCACATCCGACTGCTTCCACGCCTCCAGAACATCCGTTACGCAATTCACCGACTTCGTGAACTTCTCACTGGCCTCGCCACCATTCAGCAACGGTCCCACACTCTGCTCCAGATCACCCCAGACCAGACGCGCAATCTCCTCGTTGACCACAGCATAAATTCTGTCGGTACTCTCGGTCCCGATCGCCTGAATCTTCTGACGGATCTGAGCCACCCGTTTGTCCTCAGGTGAATTCTCCGTCAGCTCAGAAATGACCGCAAACAAATCCATCGCAATCCGGTCTGCCGCAATTTCCGCAGCCTGCTCCTTCGTAACACCCGCCGCAATCGCCTCGGATGTCTTACCCGGACCCGCATCCGCCACCAGCTTCAGAATCCGGTTCAGATAGGGATCCTCCACTCGCAGCAACGCATTGGCGGCCTTTTGGGAAACATCCAGAGGTGCTGCTCCGGGAGCTTCCGACGGATCCGGAGTATTCTTCAGAATCTCACACGTGCCGATCACCGAATTGCGAACCAGTTCCAGCGGTCGATCCTCACGAATGTAGGCGGCAAACTGCTCAGCCGTCGTGATGTTTCGCGCCACCAGCTCCCGGTTCACGTCCCGCAGGGCACTGGCCACCACAAAAGTCTCCCATGACTTCTGCTCATTCTCCGTGCCCGTCGGCACAGCCATAGCCACCTTTGTCTCACCCAGACGCTGCAGAATCCGCCACGCAGTGATCGATCCATCCAGCAGATTGTCCGACGTCTGCGGCTGAAACACCTGAGCAATCTGACTGATCCGCCCCACAGCCTCAAACAACGTCCCGACCCGCCGCTCCAGAGTCGACAGATCAAATTCCTGCTTCAGCCGACGCTTCTCATTCCCCTTCTGCCAGATTCCCTCCAGATCCTGAAGGTGCTTCTGGATCTCTTCCAGTGAATAGGTCATCCCGCCACGCTTCTCCAGCGAGAGATTCGAAAGCACCTGGTCGTCATCAATACGAATCACTCGGTGTCGTGCTGCGACCTCCGGTCGTGTCATGACATCCAGCAACCAGTGCACGGCTGGAGCTTTACGCACCATCAGTGGCCGCAATCGTTCCTCAACCGCAGCCGACTCTGCCTTCGTCAGCTCCGTCACTTTCTCGATCCACGCCGGGTAGTTCCCCTGAAACTCTTTCAAAGATCCAGTGTCAGCCTCCGGCCAGCCTTTCGCTACACTAGCCAGAATCGCCTCACTGACCTTTGGCGAACTCAGCTGCCACGGCTCCAGTTCCGCTTCAAACGTCGACTTATGAGAACTCATCAGCAGCAGTGTTCGCGCGAGCGAATCAAGCGGCTGAGCCCGGCCGTTCCAGGCGATCGGCAACTGTGCCGCTTCGTACAGATTCATCGCCTCGGTGGATGGCTTCGGCGTCTGCATGCCCCGCACAATCCACAACACACACACACCCGTCAGTACGATCGGCAGCCACGTGCGCAGCACTGATGGTGACTCAACCGGTAACTGTGGCTGAACTGTCCTTGCAGGAGCAAAACCGGATCGCGGCACCGCTGGGGCAAACGACTCAACAGCTTCGACGGGACGCACCCGTGAACTGCGGTCCAGAAAACGCAACAGCGTGTGACCGAACTGAGCGAACATGCCGAACGCCACAATCATGCACGCGATATACGGCAGCATCCAACCCGAGTTTCTGACCACGGACAACGTCGAAGCCTCTTTACCATCCGGCATGGCCACATAATTCGACTGATAAAACGTCTCCCCCTTGTAACGCAGGGGGTTGTTCATCCACAACGTGAATCGCTGCTTCGCATCACCATCAGTGATCTCGATCTCTGAACGAAAATCCCGCGGCGTTGCAGAACCCACATAAGTCGTACGACTCACGTCCAGCAGCGTCACCGAGTAGGGCTTGTAATTGCGCTGGAAACGCAGATAAAAGTAATAGTCTTTCCCGTCAACCGTCGCCTTCTCGGCCAGTGATGACTGCAGTTCGCTGACGTTCTGCGACACCAGCATTGACTTCAGGACCTCCCCGGAACTCCGGCTGATCAGGTCAATCAGCACTGTACTCTGATCAATCGCGTCATCCATCCCCGTCACCGGATCTCGTAACTCCACACCGGCGAACGATCCCAGTCCATCCGCAGTGCGAGTGTCATCCTCCGGGGTCAGCGATCGCAATTCGCTGTTTCTGAAAAACCGACGCACAGCAATGTCGAAGGGCAGGGCACTCAACGTGATCCGCTGCGAATCCGAAAACTTTCCGCCGGGCTTCTGCTGCTCAGGCTCCTGCGGAACACTGCCTTCCAGCAACGATTCCGGGACCACCACAACATCGTCCTGACCGTCTGTTCGCTGCGACAGAATCGCCAATTCACGCTCGCGAATGTCACGCGCGTAATTCAACGTCTCACCTTCCGTCAGGGAAAGATTGGTCTCTTTCGCAATCAAGCCCACCTGCAGTTCACTGATCATCAGCAGGGCAACACCAAAGTGCAGCAGGGCAATGCCACCACGCTTCTCAAACAGCATGTTGGAACCAAGCAACAGCACCAGTGAGACCGCGGAACCCTTCAGCAACTGCCACAGAATTCGCATGGCCGACAGATTCAGTCGCGCGGACTCGCCACCAATCACGTAGTAGAGAAACACGGCCAGTAACGACAGACCCAGCGAGATCAACACACCGCGACTTAACCGGGACGCCGCCCGGCCCATCACACCCATCGCAACCGTGGCCCCTCCGGATAACGCCAGCACGGCCAGCATCAGGATCCAGATTTGATTCGCGGACAACACCGTGTTCCCGGATTCAACGCCCGTCTGCTGATTTCCCGTGATGACCACCGCAGCCAGCATCAGAAATCCCAGCACGATCAAACCCACACCCGCCTGCAACCGCCGCCCACGAGCGACAATGCGAAACTTCAGCGCGTGAGCCGCCAGCAGGTTGAACAGCATCAGCCAGCCGATTGTCCATCCACCCGGAAATGGCAGGTAGCGAAAGGCCCCAAGACTCTCTGCAAACTGGTCTCCCCACGTCCCGAACATCGACGGAGGAAACAGATCCTGAACGTCCACCCGCGCGACGTAGCAGCGGAAGTAATCCGCCATCACCTGCCAGACGTCGCGGCGCGCCTGAGCCAGACTGCCGATGAACACAATGATCATCGCCAGCAGAAACAACACGCATGTCAGCTTGAGTGAAGCCAGCATGTGCAACGCACGAACCAGCGGTCGAGAATCCTCTCGTCCCGTCACGCGGGCACCAATCCCGCCAAAGCCACCCGGAGCTGCTGTCGCTGACATCGCACTCTCTCCCGTTTTCTATCCGCTCAACGGCAACCGCCTGCAGTCCGGAACAAACGTCCCTTTCCCGCAAACAACGGCCAAGCCAATTTCTGTCACCCGAAATTGAACGCCTGATTCCGCCGACCACCGCACTTCGCCCCTGAAACAGGGACAGCGACAGCAGCCTGCAACAACCATCTCTCAACCCGTCGGATTTCCCCCGACTGGCTACAACCTGTACCCGTTAACCTGATCCCGTCAAATCGCCCGCCACGATTCACAAAACCCGCGAAACGCCGCTTTGACCGCAGCGACCTCCGAGTTTTCACCACGCAGCTTCACCACCCACAGCTTCTCTTTGTACGGAACAATCATCCCCAGAATGGTCTCGGATGCACCCGCCAGCTCAATCCACTGACCACTGGCCCCCTTGAGCTCCAGCGGTTCCACCAGCTTCATCACCTCAGCAGGATCCTCCACCTTGATGCCAATCTGACCGCCCCAACGAACAAACTGTGGGGCCAGCCCCGCCGCACTCGGCAAGTCACTGATCGTAATTCGCGTCCGCTTCGACGTGCCCGCCGTCCACGCAAACTTACTGAACTGATCGTTCTCCGCTGTTCGCCACGTTCCCGGCACGTCCCAGGAAAACGGCGACTCCTGAAACCGGTCCCGGATCAGATCCGAAGTCAGGATGCGCGGATCCTCTCGCTTCACCGTGTACTGAACCACTTCCGACGACTGCTGACTGCAGCCCAGACTCAAACAGATCACTATCAAAGCCGCGCGTCGATGGGAAAACATGCCGGTGGGATTCGTATGGAAAAGTGTGGAGGTGGGACGATTCGGAAGACAACAGCACCAGCAGAGGCCGGAAGACTCTCACGGCACTCGCCTCAAACACCGCGATAAACTCGCGGACTCAACAACCAATCAACAGATTCTACCCCGCATTTATACCCTGCAGCACCCCTCAGTAGGCTCCACATGCTCAGAAATGTCCAACATGCGGACGAGTAATCCGGCACAGTCTCAAATGCAGAAAAAAATTCCTGATTGGCACAAAAAATGCTTAATCAGCAGGCGGCGGTTTGGTAAGCCCGCCTCCGGCCAACCATCCAGGCCACTCCTTATCGCCGCACTCTTCCCGCCCCCGTGCTGTCAGTGGCACGCGACGGCCTCTTCAGATATGAATTCCCCGAAGGATCATTGCAGACGCAACCCGGAAACCTGCCGGTACGGCGTTTACAACGCCCACTCGCAAGCCCCCGGATGTCCCCGGACTGGCCGCCAGTGTTACCCGCTCGTCACCGCTCGCTCTGCAATGCCGAAACCAGGGTCTGATTTTGCGAATCTATGGAGTGTCGAATGAAAATCTGGAGTCTCGCTGTCGTGTTGCTGCTGTCCAGCAGCATTGTGTCCGCCCAGGAAACCACCAAAGCCGCTGCCGCGCCCGAACAGTTTCGCGTGCGATTTGAAACGTCCTGCGGCGATTTTGTCGTTGAAGTCCAGCGCAAATGGGCCCCCAAAGGCGCCGATCGCTTTCATGAACTGGTGCAGGCTGGTTTCTATGACGAATGTCGTTTCTTCCGAGTCGTCCCGGGGTTCGTGGTGCAGTGGGGCATGAATGGTGACCCGGCCACGTACGCGAAGTGGAAGGACAAGGAAATCGCCGATGACCCAGTCACTCAGAGCAACAAAAAAGGCATGCTGACCTTTGCTTCCCGTGGGCCCGATACACGCACCTGCCAGTTGTTCATCAACCTCGCCGACAATGCTCGCCTCGACGACCTCGGCTTCGCACCCTTCGCAAAGGTCATCGAAGGTATGCCCGTGGTGGAAAAAATCACGTCGCAGTACGGCGAACGTCCTCAGCAGGGCCTGATTCAGGAACAGGGCAACGACTACCTGAAAAAGTCGTTTCCCAAAATGGACTACATCAAAAAGGCCACCATCGTCCCGGCCGAATGAGTCCTCCGTCGCGGCCTGAATGCTCCACAGGCTCAACAGGCCTGTGGACTTCCCGCAGGCCTGTCTGCCACTCAGCACTGCCCTGAAATGGCGAGACAGTGTTAGTCCCTCGAATAGTCGCGTTTCGCTCCGACGATACGAACGCCCTCGACTTTACCTCGCGAATTCAACAAGCAAACACGTCTGCGAAATCAGGCAAAAAACGACGCTGCTTCGCATAATGCGATCGTTTCGCCACCCACCACTGCTCTCGACACCCATCTCTTCTGTTTGAAGGTTCTGCCATGCGTTTCGTGACCCGACAAGCACTCACGCTGCTCACCGCAGTTCTCGCCCTTCAGGTCCCGAGCTTCGCGGACGAGCCGCCTGCTCGGTCTGAAAACAACGAGCGCAGCACACGCTACGAAGTCCGACGCGAACACGATCCCAACGGCATCGGCAAGTTCTACATGGGGCGAGAAATCGCACACGTGATGGGCTTTGCCGGGGCCGATTGGCTGGAACGATCAACACGTGAAGAAGAAGAACGACTGACACTGCTGGTCCGGTCCCTGCAATTGAAGCCCGGAAATGTCGTGGCAGACATCGGCGCCGGCAGCGGTGTCATCTCCATGTTGATGGCCGAACAACTGCTGCCCGAAGGAAAGGTCCTCGCCGTCGATGTGCAGCAGGAAATGCTCGACCGCCTGACCGCATGGTGCAAACAGTACGATGTGCAGAACGTCGAACCAATCCTCGGAAGCCAGAAAAAGAGCGGTCTCAAACCTGAGTCCGTTGACCTCGCCATCATGGTCGACGTCTATCACGAATTCGAATACCCCTGGGAAATGCTCAGGGACATTTCGTCAGCACTGAAACCCGGCGGTCGACTGGTGTTCGTGGAGTACCGCAAGGAAGACCCCGCCGTTCCCATCA
>JALQWE010000176.1 GCA_023258825.1 Planctomycetaceae bacterium
ATGTTCACTTCAAAGATTGCGTCTTGGTGGGCTGACGCCGCACCGCTCGCCGGTTTGCAGGACGCGTCGCTTCCATCAAGCGGGAAACGATCACCATGGATTGTGTCACGTGAAATCAGAGAACAAACATCTCTCCGAAATCAAGCTAAATCACCCCAAAATCCCATCTTTCCATCATTCCATCATTTCGCCAACCCAGGCGGGGCATTCTTTGTGTGCGAATGCCACTGATTCCTGCGGGGATGCAGATCCGGAATCGGAATGCATCGGCAGACCGGTCTTGAGGCAGATTTGACCACCGGCATAAACTGCGGGAGCACGTTCAGGCTGGCGAAGGCCCGTGGGACGGGCGAATACCCGGAGTTTTTGTCGGAAAGCATCAGTCATGTCAGTCAGTCCGGAACATTTCGCAGGTTTTCTGGAGCGTATCGGACACCGCGTGCGGCAGTCCGGCGGGCTGTACTGGTTCAATTCGCAGCGCGGTGTGTACTCGTCTTTTCCGTTTCACCGCAGTATTGATGCGCATGAGGTGCAGATACCGGAGATTCTGCGACGTGACGGCATGATTGCGCGGTTCGGTTGTCCGGCAGGGCAGGGCATCGACAGTTTTCGAATCCTCTGCTCACGCCGCGACTATGACTTTCCAGCATTGCGCAGCCGGACTCGCACACAGGTGCGGCGCGGTCTGGAAGCATGTCGTGTGGAGCGGGTGGACTTTTCAACGCTGCAGCAGCAGGCAATTCCACTGAATGCGGATACGCTGATCCGCCAGGGGAGGCGAGTTCCGGGAAATCTGGCAGCCTACTGGACTCGCTACTACGACGCGGCAGCGACCACAGAAGGTGCTGAAGCGTGGGCATCATTTGTGGGCAACGAACTAGCCGCCTATCTGATTTCCTTCACGATGGACGACGTCGCCAACCTGGTGATTGTTCGTTCCTCACTGAAGCATCTGGAGTCCTTCCCGAACAATGCACTGTTGTTTCGGTTTCTGTATGAGCGGCTCAGAACCGGCGATATTTCCCAGGTGTGTTACGGTTACGAATCCATTCAGGCCGAACTTCAGTCGCTCGACCAGTTCAAGACCGGGATGGGTTTTGACAAGGTACCAACCTGCCAGCGGATTGAAGTCAACGGATGGCTCAAACCGCTGCTGAATCGATACACCGGACCATTGGCCGCCCGGATACTCAGCACAGTGGGAGACGCGGAGAACGCCGCCAAGTTGCGAGGCATTCTGACGTGGTATCAGTCGCAGCCGGCTTTGGTGGCGAGTACAGAAGTCCAGCGAGCTGCCTGAACCACGCAAAAGAGGCACGCCGGAATCCTGACGATTCTGACGTGCCTCTGAGATTCAGAGAGTTGTCGCGGGAGCAGAGCACCTGTTGATGTGATCCAGCGGACCACACCAGGCCCTGACTGTATTACATGCGGTACTGAGGATTATCGCGGCTGAAGTCCTCCGCGACGAACTCACGTCCAAAGTTCAGACTCGAGAAGGAATAATTCTCGATCAGCGTATTTTCGTCGAGTTGTTCCGCGGTCAGGCCCTCCTGCTCGTCGGTCCACGTGTGATTCACGACCTTCATCGGAACATGGTAGGTCTTGTCGATCAGAACCAGACTCTTCCGATAGAGTGGGCTGGCGTCCCGGGACGGGTACTCGAACAGGAAGCAGTGGCACTGACGCTCGTCAACTTCCTCCATCGGAAGTCGTCGGCAGGTGACGGGAACCCCCTGATTCAGTTCCTCACGTCGCAGTTCAACGATCCGCTCAGCCATCGCCAGCAACCCGGCCTTTGTCACCGGATACCGGGCCTCGCTCATCGCCTGCGTCCCCTCCGGATCAAGTTTCAGCGCGGGAAGAAACTTCCCTTTCAGCCCGCCCAGCTTAACCACCATTCGTCGATCTTCATCATCTGTATTGAACAGCACCTGGCGCCCTTTATCACCGTTGCGCCACTTCATGTAGACACCGAACGATGGCGTGTGCCGAACTTTCAGGTCAATCTGCTGCAGATCACTCAGATCGCCACCAATGCGTTCCTGCTTGTGAAAGACGGCTGAATAGCTGTTGAGGTTGCGAAGAAATCGCGAGCCATCTTCCAGCATCAGCAGGCAGAACAGAGCTGTTTCCTGATCAGAGAGAGCCTGTTCGCTGGTGACAGTTCCTTCGTTCGGAATCAGCGGTGCAGCAGGATCGCTCGCAATGCTGGATGCCTCTGGAGGAACGGGTACGTCCACGAGTGCGGCGCGGGTTTCCCTGACCTCAGGCAGATCCTCACCAGCTGGTACAGGATCAAAACAGGAGAATGCGATGAAAGCGGACGTACTGATGGCAAGGAAAGCAGCGGCGTTGTGGTGACGTGCACCACCTGAAGGACGGCCATGCGACATTTCGGGTAAACCTTGTCAGAAACACGGCCCTGCTCAGTCCTTCGATTGCAGGAGTACCGTCCGGAGAGGAAGACAGCAGAATCGGGAAATTCCGAAGCTGAATGAACACGTCAACCGGCTTCCCTACCGGAATAATGACAACATTGGGGAGATTTCGAATCACCAGGGGGTGGCAGCAGATGGGCCATAGAGCCAGCCCCCCTGAATCGGCGAACTACGGTGCCCTTGGGGGAACGAATTGCGTCAGACAGAATCACCAACGCCGTCAGCAAAACCCCTGCACGTGCTGAACAGAATCGTCAAATGTTCAACTGAACTTTTTCGGGCTTTCGGCAATAATCGCCGGTTTGCGACGGCTAGTGGCCGCCCTCAAGGCAACCAGCAGAACTCCGCTGAATTCTGTAATCGGAAAAGTCGCCTGTATCCTGCCTGAACTCACAAAGGGGACATTCTACTTTATCCGCCGTTCTGATCCGCCACGGCTCTGCCGTCACGATTCAAGTCCGAAGTTGGCCACCGTTTTCAGCCGGCAATTCACACGACAGCGAAGGCTGCGAACACATCGGTGAGGCAGCGATTTCGATTCCGTCGCTGCTTCCAACTCGTTCACATTCCGACTCGTTGACCGAAGGCCCAACGAAGCCGAATTCAAAAGCGGTCCCGTTGAAAGACCATCCCGCCAGGAGGTCGCGAATCGTCGACCGTTCAACAACGATACACCAGATTCCGACCGCACTGCACCTGCATCTGTGTTGAGCAGGTTTTCTGCACCAGAGCAGGATCGCTGGAGAACCGCAGAATGGATCGTGCGCGGCGGTAATGGTGATCGGTGACGTCGTGACTCCTGCTTCCGACACGTTCAGTCAGCGTCAATTTGAGGCCAGCACGGCAGGCAGGAATCGACGGTCATCCCCGCGACAAACACGGCGGTCATCACAAAACGCGTTCTGATTTTCAGTGCATCAACGGGCTCGGACAGTGCCTGAAACCAGCGTAAAGTAGAATGTCCCCTTTTGTGATTGCTATAATCCGCGAAATTCAGCAGAAGAAGGTCGCCGTAAACCAACCACTCGATACCATTCAGAACAGCTTTTCGTGATGGACAGAACTGTATTCAACATTTCAGATCGACTTCGCGAGTCGGCAGGCCGCGTGCCGGACCAGCGAGCCATTGTCGCTCCTGAATCCCGCGATCCCAATGGGCGAACGGCATGGACGCAAATCTCGTTTGCTGAGCTGGATCGGGAGGTGGACGCCATCGCCCGCGGACTGCACACGCTGGGTGTGCGTCCCGGTCATCGACTGGTACTGATGGTCCGCCCGTCGATTGAATTCATTGCTCTGACGTTTGGAATTTTCAGAGCAGGTGCTGTGTGCGTTCTGATTGATCCGGGAATGGGAACTCGCAGCATCCTGAAATGCCTCGACAATGTGGAACCTGATGGCTTCGTGGCGATTCCACCGGTGCATGTGCTGCGACGCCTGATGCCCTGGCGTTTTCGCAGGGCAAGGTTCAATGTGATTGTTCGTCCCGGTCGACTGAACTGGGGCTGTTGTTCTTACGCCAGCCTGCTAAGACTCGGACAATCCGACACCGGAGTTTTGCCCGCAACAACGGCAACAGATTCGGCAGCCATCATTTTCACCAGTGGCAGCACGGGCACGCCAAAGGGCGTTGTCTTTGAGCACGGCATGTTCAATGCGCAGGCTGATTTGATTCGTGAACACTATGGAATTCGAGCGGGAGAAACAGACCTTCCGGGCTTTCCGCTGTTTGCCTTGTTCAATCTGGCCATGCAGGTCACGACGGTGATTCCGGAAATGGATCCCACACGACCCGCCACGGTGGATCCGGAAAAGATCCTGAGTGCATTTCAGGCCCACAAAGTGACTCAGGCCTACGGGTCGCCGGCGATGTGGAATCGAATTGGTCGTTACTGCGAAGATCGGCAGTTGTCCCTGGCGGGGTTAAATCGCGTCCCGTCGGCGGGTGCACCTGTCCCGCTGCATGTGCTTCGCAGAATGACGGCAGCCTTGCCGCCACACGGCGATATCTTCACGCCCTACGGCGCCACGGAATGTCTGCCGGTCGCATCGATCGGTGGCCGCGAAGTGCTGGCCGAGACGGCTCCGCTGACAGCCCGGGGCAAAGGCACCTGTGTGGGACGTGTGTTTCCAGGAATCGAGGTGCGGATCATTGCGGTCACCGATCAGGCGCTGCCGGACATTCAGGCGGCGAAGATGTTGCCGGCCGGAGAAATCGGCGAAATTATCGTGCGGGGTCCGGTCGCCACGCGTCAGTACTTCAACAACCCGCGTGCGACGGGCCTTGCCAAAATCCCCGACGGTCAGTCTTTCTGGCATCGGATGGGGGACGTCGGCTACCTGGACTCCGATCACCGGTTGTGGTTTTGTGGCCGCAAGGCACATATTGTACACGCGGGGCATGGACCGATGTATTCTGTCTGCTGTGAGGCCATTTTTGATCAGCATCCGAGGGTCTATCGGTCAGCGCTCATTGGAACAGGTTCCGTCGGCCGGCAGCAGCCCGTGATTGTGATTGAACCGGAAGCGGGCCATTTCCCGGAATCCAGTGCAGACGCACAACGGCTGGGACAGGAGATTCTCGAGCTGGGGCGGGGGAATCCACTGACAAGCATGATCCGGCATTTGCTTTTTCATCGGGCTTTTCCCGTGGACACTCGCCATAACGTCAAAATCAATCGCGAGCAGTTAACCACCTGGGCCGCACGACAACCGCTTTTGACCTTTTCTGCGGACTGATCCATCGTAGCCGGCCACTGGGCCACCTGGTCCCGGGGTGGCCGCCAGTTGCAGCCTGAACGTTCAGAAACAGGCGACTCAAATCCGTCTCTCCCGCGTTTTCCTGTGGATTTCTGCAACCTCGAACGCGGATACTTGCTCGCTCCGGCGTTTGCGGGTGTAATTGTGTCCGAGAGACGGGATTCAGCCATCTCGGGCAGACACTGCTCCGGGAGAACCGATACCGTCTCGCAGGTCCCAGCAGGGTCTGAACGGATGGACTCAGCCCGCTTTTGTCGGCACACCAGATCGCCACTGGACACCACGGAATTTCAACGGACGCAGGATGTCTGACGAATCACCAAAGCTGTCTGCTGATCAGCCAACGCAGGACGAATTGCCGAATTCGTCCCTGCAGGCTCCGTCGTCGCTTCGTCCGCAAGCGGCAACACGGGGACGGCAGGCGTCCGAACCAGGCTCCATCATGGAGCAGGTTCAGTCGCAAGCGCGTCGTCGCGTTCGCCGGGGACGTCCGCCGGCATGGGCGATTGCGTGTGTTCAGCGACTGCAGCAATTACGCCACTTCCTGCAGACGCGTCTTCCCCAGGGTCTGAAGAACCGGCGACAGGAAATGCTGACACTGTTGATCAGTGTTCTTCTGCACGTGGTTGTGGGTCTGTGTTTCGCGACCTGGCTGATGCCGGAGTCTTCACGCGACGATCTGCTGACTCTGCTCAGCGGCCCGGCGGACGACGCTGCTGATGACATTCGTCCTGAGGAACTGACAGAAATTGTGCAGCCGGATTCTCTGCAGGACCTGAAGGTCGACAGTACCATGCAGCAGATGCTGGCGGAACTGGACAATGGCGTGCACCGCATGCAGCTGGAATCACCCGAAATGCGGGACATTACGCTGCCTCTGGAGGATCTGACGGACGTCTCCGATATTCCCTTCATCAAGGGAGAATTCGGTGGCCGTTCCGCGGCAGGCCGACAGGCAGCCGTCAGAAAATACGGCGGGAACGCGGATAGTGAGCGAGCCGTCAACACCGGCCTCACGTGGTTACAGACGATCCAGCGACCGGACGGTTCGTGGAATTTTGCGGAAGTCGGTGCGGCAGGCCAACCCGGTAACCTGCAGGCCACAACCATGGGGGCGACATCGCTGGCAATGCTCACCTTCCTCGGCGGAGGCCACACTCACAAGAGCAAAGGGGACTACCAGGAGACCATCACCAAGGGTCTGGCCTACCTGATCAGCAAGGCGGAAGTCACGTCCTCAGGGCTTGACCTGCGCGGAACGGCTCAGGGAAACTCCGGGATGTATGTGCAGGGACTGGCTACGATCTGCCTCTGTGAAGCCTCGGCGATGGAACCCGACGATCGGGTGCTGCGACGGGCGGCCACCGGGGCCGTCCGCTTTATTGAAAAGGCCCAGGATCATCTGGGGGGCGGCTGGCGTTACAAGCCCAACGAACCCGGCGACACATCCGTCACCGGCTGGCAAATCATGGCGTTGCAGAGCGCTAAAAGCTGCCGAATTTCCATTGACTCTGACACACTGCGTGATGCACGTGAATATCTCAGATCGGCCTCCGTCAACAAGGGAGCGCAGTACAGCTACATGCCTCGGGGTGGTGCCTCGGACACCATGTCGGCCGTTGGACTTCTGTGTCAGATGTATCTGGGATGGCGTCGTGATCGACCGGAACTGCAGGCTGGCGTTGAGCATCTCGCGCGGGTTGGCCCCAGCCGCGAGAACATCTACCACAATTACTATGCCTCGCAGGTGCTGCATCACTGGGGTGGTGAATTGTGGGATCAGTGGAATCTGAAGATGCGTGACCAGCTGGTCAGTACGCAGCTGCGTGAAGGCCCAGGTGCCGGCAGCTGGGACGTGACGGATCCCCACGGCAACGCCGGCGGTCGCATCTATCAGACAGCATTGAGCATTCTGACGCTGGAGATCTATTATCGGCATCTGCCGCTTTACCGCCGATTCGATGCCACGAATGAGGCCTCGGCGAATAAATAAAGAGCCCTCGGCCTCAGTCGGCAGAGCACGGTACAATGGCTGATGTGCCACGGTTGCGCCACTGAGCATGCTGCCGCAGCGGCTGCCATGCTGACGCCGCT
>JALQWE010000177.1 GCA_023258825.1 Planctomycetaceae bacterium
TGGTCACCGTAACGGGGACCAGGGGTTGGATGATCTTTGGAAAGCGAGTCCGAATCGCGGAGAAGATCGCAGGCCGACTTTTCAGTACGTTGCCGGACCGGCCTTGGTTCGGACTATTGCTGTCTCAGTGCCCTGCGTTTGCAGCGCCTTCGACCTGCACAGCTTTGTAGCCGCCGCGAGCCTTGAAGTAGAGAATCAGCAGCAAGTAAAGACCGGCCATAGTCAGTGGAACAAAAGCGGTCAGCTTGAGTGCCTGACGACCGCCTTCGAGGCTGGCTTCGTTGACCAGTTTCTTGTCAGCTTCTGCGGTGGCGGAGGCTTCGGCCCACCACGCCGCCAGTGCTTCCTGATTCTTGTCGGACTTGCCTTCCTTCTTCAGCAGTTCTCCAGCGCGTCCCAGTTCAGCTCCGTTGTCGTTGAGAACGCCCACTTTGGCTCCGTCAAGTCCGACGACCTTGAAGCCCATGAACGCACTTTCGCCAGCGGCTTTGTAGCGATCGTACACTGCGACATCAGCGGTTTTGAGACTATTGGAGGCGTTGTAGTCCTGTTTGAAGCCAATGCCGGGGCCACCCAGCAGACCGGCAGACAGCATCCCGGCACCACCGATGGCACCAATCGTAATGGCACCGCCACGTGGAAACTGTTCGGAGACCACAGCCAGCATTGTGGGCCAAAGGAAGGTTTTTCCAGCGGCGTAGACGGTGGCAGCGATCACGCAGAGCAAACCTGAGGTGGCAGCTCCCAGCAGATTCAGACCGGCAAATCCCAGCAGGCCGCTGACAAACAGCAGACCGAGGGGTGAGATGCGGTGGACGATCGGACCAGCAAAGAATCGCAGGGCGAACATCAGGGCTGAGGTGTAGACGAACAGCAGAAGTCCCTTCTGCTTGGAATCCATGATGGACCCGGTGATGGCGGAAATCCAGGAGTCGGTGCCCAGTTCGACATAGCCGACCATCGCATGAATCACCAGCAGGACGATCATCAATGGCGCAAGTACCTGGGCAAACATGGTGCCCATGCTGACGCCAGCCTGGCTGGCTTCGGATTTCGGGAACTTCTGGCCGAGCAGCATCACGCCGTAGATCACCACGGGCACGAGGAACAGCGACATCTGAATCTGCCAGGAAACCGCCTTTGCACCGTCCGGATTCATGAAGTAGGACGCCAGACCACCCACGATCAGTCCGCCTGGCCAGCCGGCATGCAGGATGTTCAGATAGTGAGTTTTGTTATCGGGGAACAGGGTGGCTACGAGGGGATTGACGACAGCTTCGGCGATTCCGTTGCCGATAGCGAACAGGAACATCCCCCAGAACAGGCAGAGATAAGCCGCATCTTTGCCACCGGAGGCGAAGGCTGCACCGGCAGCCAGTGTGAGCACGGCGGAGACGAGGTGCGTCAGAAACGCCAGCCCCATCAGGCGTCCATAGCCTACGGTATCGGCGAGGAAGGAGCTGAGCAGGATGATGATCCCGAAGCCGGTCAAACCGCCACCGGTGATGCCGCCCAGTTCAGTCATTGTAAAACCGTACTGCTCGGCCCACTGGCCGAGAATTCCGCCGCGGATGGAGAATCCGACACCGGCCGCGAGAATGGCCATGAATCCGGCCCACAGCAGGCGTTGGCCGTTTGGGGCCCCCGGGGATTGTTGTTCTGTCATCGTTTCTGTACCTCATGTCAACAGGTGGGATAAAAAGCCCGCAAAGTCGCGGCGTGAGCTGCCGGGGTCAACGGCAGGCGCGGTTGCCCCTGAAAAATCCGCAGACAAATTCCGGGGGGATTTCCGTGGGCAGGGCATGCTAACGGCTTTCCGGAGTCCAATGCAATCCGCCACTTGCCTGTTCGTGCGGGAAAACGGCTGCCGACGGTCTCTTTTTTCGGAATTTTCGCTTGCCGTCCTCCGCGGGACGTATACGGGGCTGCTTTCCGAGCGGTTGCCAAGCCTCGAAAGTCGCTGGTGCTGCGACATTCCGGCGCCTGTGACTGGTCCGGGGACTCGTCGGTTCTTACCGCAGGACTCGAATCATGCCGGACGCTTTGTGCAGGGTTTCGCGGTATTCGTCCAGCGGGTCGGAATCCGCAACAATGCCGCCGCCCACGGGAAACTGTACCCAGCCATCTCGGAGCGTGAACGTACGAATCAGAATGCTGCTGTCGAAATCTCCCAGTGGCCCGCAGGCGAACAGGCTGCCACAGTAGGCTCCGCGGATTGATCGTTCCAGTTCGGCGATGATCTGCATGGCGCGAATTTTCGGGGCCCCTGTAATCGATCCTCCGGGGAAACATCCGGCCATCAGATGCCAGACATCGCGATCGGGACGCAGTTGACCGACCACGGTGGAAACAAGGTGCAGAACCGTTTCGAAGCGTTCCAGTTCACAGAGTCCTGTGACGCGTACGGATCCGGCCTGACAAGCGCGAGACAGGTCGTTACGCAGCAGGTCCACGATCATGACGTTTTCGGCGCGGTCCTTTTCACTGCCAGCCAGTTCGTTTCCGACGAACAAATCGGCGATGGGGGATGCCTGCCGTCGTCGAGTCCCCTTGATCGGGCGAGTTTCCACATGCCCATGCCGATTCACTTTCAGGAAGCGTTCGGGGGATGCACTGACGATCGCAACGTCTTCGTGCTGCAGCAGGCCGCAGAATGGGGCTGGGTTGCGCTGTCGCACACGCTGGTAAAGTTCGATGGCCGTTCCATCCCACGGAGCAGATAGTCGCTGTGAGAGATTAGCCTGAAAGATGTCTCCCGCCCGTATGTACTCGATCACCCGCGCGACCGTAGCAACGTACTCGTCACGTGAAAAATCGGAATACACGGCTGTGGTCGGGTCGATCTGATGACGGAATCCGGACGGATGAAAAGGCGAGGTGACGGCGGCTGCTGTCGGGGCGACGTCTGAGGGGACGGGTGGTTGTGCCAGTCGCTGCCGGATCCAGTTCAGTCGGTCGGTGGCGGACAGCGGACGAGAAACTGCGGAGGGCAGGTCGAGCACCCAGGCCGTGACGGTTCCTGCGAGGTGATCCCAGACGATGGCCCAGTCGAAGAGTCCGGCGAGCAGGGCGGGGGTCTGGAAATCTGCCTGTGTTGGGCGGGGCAATCGTTCGAAAGCCTCACCCAGCTCGTAACTCATCAGCCCCGCAATACCTCCGGCGAAGGGGGGCAGATCCGCGGGCGCGTCGGGGGCAAGCTCGGCGAGATGCTGCTGCCAGATGCGCAATGGTGAGAACGGTGACGAAGAGTAGGAGGCGTGATCAAGGCGATGGAGCGCCACCGGGTCTGCTGTGAGAACGCTGTAGCGAGCATCGCGTTCACGATGGCGGGCGGCACTGTCCAGAAGCAGCAGGCAAGGGTCTGCCTGAAACCGCGCGAGGGTTTCGGCGATGGGCAGGTGGTGATCGAGTTCCAGTCGCAGAAAACGCACGTGGCCAGAGGCCTCCGGGAGAGCATTAAGGCAGAAGTCAGTTGTCCGTTCCGCATGCTAGCGGTTGGGGGATGATTCGGACAGTGAGCGGTGAGTGTGTGGATTGCGGGCAGAGTCATTCTTCGGAGTGGGAGCGGGGCAGGGGGCGCGTTGTGACAGAATGAGCGAGGTATCGGAGTTCAGATTGGGTGGTGTTCAGGGCTGAGTCTTTACGTTATCATAGGCGTGGCAACGGGGTGGTTGATGGCCCTGCGGTCGGGAGTTTCCCGGGCTGTGGACAGGGTTTCCCCGGTGTTAACTCGGGACCAGTGAGTGACTTCCATGCTGTCAGCGCCTGCCACCGTTCCTGCCAACCTGCACCTGCTGAATCGCCGTGGTTTTCTCAGCAGCACTCCTACAGCACTCAGTAGTATTGCGCTGGCTGCGATGCTGTCCGAACAGGGTCTGTTGAAGGCTCAGGAGCCACCGGTGGGGACCGTCAGCGGCAAGCTGCCGATACGCCCCACAATTGATCCGGCCCACCCCTTTGCGGCTCGTCCTTCGCATCTGTCTGCGGCTGCAAAACGCGTATTGGTCATTTTCTGTTCGGGCGCCTGCAGTCACCTGGACACCTTTGACTACAAGCCCGAGCTCTGGAAGCGTCATGGTGAACCGATGCCCGGGGCAGACAAGCTGGTCACGTTTCAGGGAGAGCAGGGCAATCTGACTCGCAGCCCGTGGCGATTTCGACCGCGAGGGCAGAGCGGCAAGATGATTTCCGACCTGGTGCCTCAGCTGGGATCGCTGGTGGATGACATGTGTTTTCTGCATTCAATGAAGGGAAAAACCAATACGCATGGTCCCGGGGAAAACTACATGTCCACTGGATTCACGCTGGATGGATTTCCCAGTGTGGGATCATGGACGACCTACGCACTAGGCACAGAGAACGAGAATCTGCCGTCGTATGTGGCGATACCCGATCCGCGTGGGGTGCCGCAGAATTCTGTGAACAACTGGGGGCCCGGATTTCTGCCGGCGGCTTTTCAGGGCACGGACTTCAACACCTCAAAACCGATTCGCAATTTGTCGCGGCCCGAGCAGATTTCGGAGACCCGTGATCGATCCACCAGAGACTTTCTGAAACGTA
This sequence comes from Planctomycetaceae bacterium, assembly GCA_023258825.1. GTDB lineage: Bacteria > Planctomycetota > Planctomycetia > Planctomycetales > Planctomycetaceae > SXXK01. The sequence goes on from JALQWE010000177.1 coordinate 4,561, forward strand.
TGAATGATCGGCATTTGCAGCGGTTCCCCGGTGATACAGAACTGGCGGCCAGAATTTCCAGTTATGAGTTGGCGGCTCGTATGCAACTAAGCATTCCGCAGGTCGCGGAGCTCAGTTCTGAATCGCAGACGACGCTGGAGCGTTATGGGGCCACAGATACGCAGAACACGTTGAAGGCGGAATATGCGAAAAACTGTATTCTTGCCCGACGATTGCTGGAACAGGGCGTCCGGTTTGTGCAGCTTTTCAATGGGGCTTACCAGACGGGTGGTGAGGGCGTTAGTAACTGGGATGGCCACAAGGTGCTTGAGCAGCAGTACAGTCTGCATGGAGCGGTTTTTGACCAGCCAACAGCGGCCTTGCTGGAAGACCTGAAGCAGCGTGGGTTGCTGGAGGATACGCTGGTCGTCTGGTGCACGGAATTCGGACGTATGCCGACGTTTCAGAAGGGAGCCAGTGGTCGGGATCATAACCCGGAAGGGTTTACGTGCTGGCTGGCCGGAGCGGGAGTGAAAGCGCCATTTTCGTGGGGGGCGACGGATGACTTTGGATACAAAGCCTCAGAAAATATTGTGACGGTGCATGATTTTCACGCCACCATTCTGCATCTGCTGGGTCTGGACCATGAGCGGCTGACGTTTTATTACAACGGGCTGGAGCGTCGTTTGACGGATGTGGAAGGGGTCGTTGTTCGTGAGGTCTTGAAGGGTTGAGTGTTCAGAACATTCGCTGGCGCTGAGACCGCGGCTGGCATGGCTGGGAAAGATTCTGCGGGGCAAGCGGATCGCGTTGCATTCCGGTGTGGGCGATTCTGGCGTCTACTTATTTACGGAACAGGCTGTACAGTCCCAGCATAATGCCCCCGGTGAGGAGAATTGCCGCGATTGCAGTGATGACCGGGAACATGAACGTGAACGGTGTCAGGGAATCGCTGGGGGACCCGGGATCGTTGACAGCTGCGAAGAGACCAACGCAGGTGAACAACAGAGTGACCGCGAATACGATGACACCGACCACTGTTGCGAGGACGACGGTGGCAATGACGAAAAGTGCGCTTTGCTTTTTTCGGGGCGGGCGTTGCTGCGGAGCGTTGCGATGGCCAGCGGCCTGGGGTGTCTGCCATGGATCGTCGCGACGGCCGGGCGCTGACTGGCGTGGTGGGTTGGGCGGGGAATCACCAGGAAAGCCGGCTGATGGCTGCCCGTGGATTGGGAACTCATCTGTGGGTTCGGGCGACGAGTCATCGAAGTGTTCCTGAGGATGCTGCATGAGCCGAATTCCTGTTGAACGATTCCCGAGGACGACTGGTCACAACTTCTTACAGGCAGGAGGTGTGTTATTACACCCTGGATTTCGTGGGAATTCAACGGAGAAGTTGCCGATAAAGCGACAGATGCTGTTGAACAAGGGTCTGCAGGGTATGATTATCATGAATCTGCCGGGCCGCCTGTATTCCGAGAGTTTGAGCGGAATCGGGATCTGACAGGATCTTCGCCAGTTGTCGGGTCAGTTCCGGGCAGTTTCCGAGCGGAAACAGCCGACCGGTTTCTCCGGCGGTAATCAATTCCCGATTGGCAGGAATGTCACTGGCGACGCAGGGCAACCCGGCGCTCATGGCTTCCATCAGGCTGTTGGACATGCCTTCGAATTCGCTGGGGAGTGCAAACGCATCGAAGGCAGAGAGGAGTTGTGCTGCATCGGAGCGGTGTCCGGCGAAGTGCACGAGTGAACGGCAGCCGAAGCGTTCGGCGAGACGTTCAAGTTCCTGCCGTTGCGGGCCGTCACCGATCAGCACGAGGCGTGCGTGGTCGACAATCTGATGGAGCAGCTGGAAGGCCCAGATGAGATCCCGCAGGCGTTTTTGCGGAGCCAGTCGACCGAGGAAGCCCACGACGCGATGATGGGGGGCCAGGTCGAGTTGCTGTCTGGCGTCTTCCCTGGGGAGCAGCGGGTGTTGACGGACGAAGGCATTGGGAATGACGGTAATGCGGTCTGAGGGAAATCCTGCGGCGCGATAGAAGTCGGCTACACTGGCTGAATTTGCGGTCAGGGCCGCAGTGCGTGCGCTGAGCCAGCGATCGAGTCGCAGCTGCCAGGGCGCTTTCCATGAATCGACACAGCGTTCGCTGACGACGATCCTGGACTGTGGTGGGGCAATTCCTGGCAGCCTGACGGAAGTGTTGGCGGAGAACAGAAAAGACTGCACGATTTGTGGGCGAATGGTGTGCAGACTGCGGCGGAGAGAGAGCAGCGTGAAGGGATCAAGGCGGAAGCGTTTGGAGAGAATATGCAGGGGAATTCCCGCCGACCGCAGCATATCCGCGTAGGGGCCACCACGATTCAGAGCGATGACGTGGACATCGCATTCAGATTGGGCCAGCCCGCAGGCCAGTAACGCCATTTGGCGTTCGGCACCGGACTGATCGAGGGTGGGGATAACAAACGCGATCCTGGGCAAGTTTGGGCAACTCCGTCGGGGAACTCGGGCCGTGGGATGCAGGAACTGTATGCCCGAGGCTGGGTTTGGCGAAATGTCATTCCGGCAGGTGAAATTCGGAGAAATCCGAAAATCCTGACCAGATTCTCTGGCTTTTGGGGGTGGGTTTTGTGTGGTTGGCGAGCTGCCGTCGTCAAAAATGAGATTTGACAGGGGAAAATCAGGCTTCCTGCCTCCATCACGCCGCTCAGCGTGGCCGTCTTCTTGAATACCCGAAAAATCGTGTTACCCTGTG
>JALQWE010000178.1 GCA_023258825.1 Planctomycetaceae bacterium
TGAACACCGTTTCGACATCCCAGCCTCGCTCTTCCTGAATTCTTGCGACTTGTCGACGGTCTGTCACGCCGGCCCACGTGCTCCGGAACCCGCCCTCTTCCACACTCACCGCGCAGTCAATCCGCTGGCCCCCGCAGAACCTGCTCTTTTTCCACTCCCCGGCTCTGGAAGTCCCGCGAAACCTCCGCTACCCTGAATCAACACGCCGTGTCGTGTCAGCACGTGCCTCCACTCCGCCGCCCACCAGTCGGAAAGCTTCGCCCATGTCCCAGCCCCCGTTTCGCGGTGTCTGCGCTTCGTCTGTCACACCCTTCCACCCCGACGGACGACTCTGGCTCGAACGGCTCAAGCCCCACATCGACTGGCTGATCAGCGAACAGGTCGATGCCATCTCTCCGCTCGGCAGCTCCGGTGAATTTCCGGCACTCGAATGCGAAGATCGCAAACGAGTCCTCGCGGCCGCTATCGAAGCTGTTGACGGCCGAGTCCCCGTGGTCGCCGGAACGCATGACTACTCCACCGCACGCACCATCGATCTCTCGAAATTCGCCGCAGCCCACGGTGCCTCCGCGTTGCTGATCGTCCCCCCGTATTACATGGCCCCCACACCCGCACAGGTCATGGATCACTATCGCCGCATCGCAGAATCCGTCTCCATTCCGATCCTCGTCTACCACAACATCCCCCTGACCTCAGTCGACCTGACAACAGACCACCTGCTGCAGCTGTTCTCCGAACAGGCCATCGCCGGCGTCAAAATGTCCAATGCCGAACCAGATCGTCAGTGCCAGTTGCTGCAGGCCACCGAAGGCCGGTTCGCGGTCTACTCCGGTATCGACACCGCCGCCTTCGAAGGACTCTGCCACGGTGCCCATGGCTGGATCTCCGGTATCCCCAGCACCGTTCCCCGCCCCGCTCGACGCCTCTACGAACTGATTGCCATCGAAGGCAATCTGCCGGAAGCCCGAGAACTCTGGACACTCCTCGCACCACTCATGCGACTGCAGTTCCAGGCCTACCACTCACGCGGCGAAGGCGCGCACTGGTTCAGCACCATGAAAGCTGCGCTGAACATGATCGGCCCTCCTGTCGGGGACCCGCAAGCGCCCATCGCCCCGCTGCCCCCGGCACACCGGGACACGCTGGCCACGCTGCTCCGCAACCTCGGCTACACCATCAACACCTGACCCGATCCCTACTTCCTACTCACTCTTCCCCGCGGCCAATGCAGCCTTGCGCGCGTCGATGATTGCTGTGGCATTTTCCGGCCATGCCGCCGGATCCACCCACTCCTGCAGATCTCGCAAGGCAATCACCCGATATCCCTCCAGCTTCAGATACTTCAGGTACGCTTCGAAGTTCTGCTGACTGCTGCTGACCCAGTCATGCGCCGTATCCGGAACCCCGTGAAACTGCAGAATCGCCACCCGACCATCCCGCGCCTGCTCCGCAGCCCGAATCAAATCCGCCAATGCCCACTTCGGACGCGCATCTCCCGCTGACGGCAGCAGCAGGGGATGATCACTTCCCGGCTTCACCGCAAACCCTCGCCCCTCCTCATACGGATACTCCGGCGCACCGCCGCGACGCGCAAACAGAATGCCGTGTCGCTTCAGCACGTCAAAGGCCGCTGGTGTCCATGCGTTGCCCGGCCACGCAAACGTCACCGGCTGCGGAATTCCATGCTCCCGACACCGCGCTGCAATCCCCTCCAGCTGCTCCGACAATCGACCCACCGTCTGATCCGTAATCCCCAGATGATCCCGCGTGTGATTGCCAATCTCAAACCCCGCGTCATGCAGCTCACGAATCTGCGACCACGTCATGTAATCCGCCTTGTTCGTCAGAAATGAAAACCCCTCCGTGATGAAGAACGTCGCACCGAACCCCGCCTCGCGAAGGATCGGCCGCACATTCCCGTGCAGGGACGCCACCGAATCATCAAACGTCAGCACCACCAGCTTGTCCGGAATCGGCTTCCGCACAGCCCCCGCAGGCCTCGGCTCATCCGCAACCACCCAGCCACTCACCAGCCACAGCACCAACAACCCACACAAACCTCGCATCACACACCTCTTCTGTCTACTCTCTACTCTCTATCTTCTACTCTCTATTCACCGCTCCCTCCGCAACTCGCTGTCGCACACGAAACGCGCCCCAGGTCCAAAGCAAACCCAGAGCCCAGCCGCCCAGAACATCGGTCGGATAATGCACCCCCATGCACACGCGACTCACCCCAATCAACAGCGATAACCACAGAGGATACCAGGAAAACAGACGCTGCAGATGACGATCCCGTGTCCTTGTGGAAAGCACGAGGCCGATCGTCACAAACACCACCACCGACATCATCGCGTGCGCACTTGGAAAACTCGTCGATCCCTCCACAAGACTCAGATGAGGCACAATGGCTGGTCGCTCCCGCTGCACCAGCGACTTCAGAGACAAATTCAGAAAGAAGCCCCCGAACACCGTCACCACAAAAAACCAGAAGGTCTCCCGACTGAGCTCCAGCAGGGCGAAAATCGAGAAACAAACACTCACCATAATCACCACCGCGTAACCACCGAGGGCCGTAAAATCCCGCATCGATTCTTCCAAAATCGGCGGGCCAATCATTCGATCCGGCCGCGTCTCACTTCGCAGACTCAGAATCATCTGCGACTCCAACCGCCCCACTCCCCCCGGTCCCGGACTGTCCACCATCACAAAAATCAATGACGCCAGCATCACCAGCGCCAGAGCCCATGGGACCAACTTCAGCAACGGCGGATGAATCATCGCTGCCCACCTCCAATTCCCTGAACCTCACACACCATCCCGCCACTCTACTTTCTACTCTCCACCCTCTACTCTCGACCCTGTACCCACTACTCTCTACCCTTCCTCGCCCGCAGCTCCTGCAGACGCTGACGAAACTCCGACTCACGCCCCCGATCCACAGGCTGATAATACTCCCGCTCCACACCCAGATAGTCCTGCGAAACCCAGCCATCCGCGGCATCATGCGCATACTGATACCCCACACCATGCCCCAGCCGTGCAGCCCCGGCGTAGTGCCCGTCCCGCAAATGCATCGGCACCGGCAGGACGGAATTCTGACGCACGTCCGCCAGCGCCGCATCAATCGCAGCATACGCCGCATTCGACTTGGGACAACACGCCAGATAGGTTGTGGCCTGCGCCAGATTGATCCGACACTCCGGCATCCCGATGGTCTCCGTCGCCTGATACGCCGCCATCGCCAGCGGCAATCCCAGCGGATCCGCATTCCCAATATCCTCCGACGCCGCAATCACCAGTCGCCGCGCGATAAACCGCGGATCCTCACCCGATTCCAGCATCCGCGCCAGCCAGTACAAGGCCGCATCCGGATCACTGCCGCGAATGCTTTTGATAAACGCGCTGGCCACGTCATAGTGATCATCACCGCCCGGATCGAATCGCACCACCCGCCGCTGCAGCGACTCTTCCGCCACACCACGATCCACCAGCTTCGTCGTGCGCGACACGGACAGCACAGCAATCTCCAGAGCCGTCAGGACTCGCCGACCATCCCCATCGCACAACGTCGCCAGAAACTCCAGCGCCTCGTCCGTGACCTGCACCTGAAACTCCGCCAGCCCCCGACGACCATCCTTCAGCGCCCGTTTCATCAACCCCGTCAGATCCTCCTTCGTCAACTCCCGAAACTCAAACACCTGACTGCGACTGATCAACGGCGCCACCAGTGAAAAAAACGGATTCGCCGTGGTCGCCCCGATCAGTGAAATCGTTCCATTCTCCACGTCCGGCAGCAGAATGTCCTGCTGACTGCGACTGAACCGATGCAACTCATCAATGAACAGCACCGTCTGCACGCCATCGGCTGCCAGTCGATCGGCCGCCGACTTCAACACCTCACGCACCTCACGCACTCCGGCCGTCGTTGCATTCAAACGCTCAAAATGACGCCGTGTCTGACGCGCAATGAGTTCAGCCAGAGTCGTCTTGCCGGTGCCTGGCGGGCCGTAAAACACCATCGAACCAATGCGGTCCGCATCCAGCATCCGTCGCAACAGCTTGCCTTCCCCCAGAATATGCTGCTGCCCACTGAACTCAGCCAGCGTCACTGGACGCATCCGCGCCGCCAATGGCCTGGCATTCTCCCGGTTCTTCTGTTCCGACGCCGCAAAAAGATTCATCACACACTTCCCCCGACTCACCCTGCACCACGCACACAGCCACGGCCCGCACCCGATCCGAGACTGTCGTCAACGCGTCATTCTCTCCAGCAAATCCGTGAATGTCACCCGACTCCCGAGTCATCCCGAAAAAAAGGCGTCCGCCACCGTTTCGCCATCCCAGACCGCAACTCCCGCCTGACCGTGGAAAAGCACGCGGGGAATCGTTCGGCTCAGAGGGAACTTCGCCCTCCCAGTGCGCACGCGGCTTAGGTGGAACCTCACTCCTTCGTGGCAAACGACCACCCGGGTCCCCCTGAACGATTCGCCGATTCCGGCCGCAAACGGCCAAAAACGTGAATGTTTTGCCCCGAGACTGTTCCCAGAGGCAGGAAATTCTGACTGGACAACACCATTTTGGCCGATCAAGACTGCCGTGAGTTTCGCTCGGCGGTAGCATCTTTGATGTGAATCCCCCGCAATGCCCAGCCTGGGCCGCGGAATCTGTGATATCCCCAAAGTTCTGGCTGCTTGCACAGAAGGTGGCAGTTCGATGACGATTTCCATGACCGAATACTTCCGGACCAGAAAATCTGACCGGAAAAAGGAAACTCGCTACATCAACGTGATCAACAAGGACAACTGCACGTCGTGCAATTCGTGCGCGACGGTTTGTCCAGTCGACTGCATCTACGAAGTGGTCAGCCCGATCCCGTCCCAAAGCTACCACCAGATCGACACCAGCCGTTGCATCGGCTGTCAGATGTGCTACCGCTCACCGAACGACAGCAATGAGTTCTATCAGCTGACGATCTGTCCGTGGAACGCCATCGACATGCTTCACAATCCCAACGTGAAGCCGGATGACCAGTCGCCACTGGCTCCCTACTACCGCGGCAACTCACAGAACCTGCCGTGGCCCAAACTGGAAGAGTACGGCTACCAGCTGTTTCTGGATGGCGAAGTCTTCCTGCCGGCGTCCGAAAAAGACCTGCACCGCATCTTCCATCTGTTTCAGGAAGAAGCCTGGATGTACAGCGAAGCCGACAACGTCCGCATCGTCAGTGCAGACGTTCAGGAAGGCGAAGGCTATGTGCGTTTCCGTGCCACCGAAGAAGGGCGCGAACTGCTGGACTGCATGTACCGCGACTGGAAGCGGATTTTCATGGACTAAGGCGGTTGGGCAGTGATTTTAGGCGAGCTCGTTCCATGACTGTTGTGCCTCGTCTGTCTGCCGCATTCCTGACGCTGTGTTGTTCGTTGTGGCTGTTGTCTCTGTCCACCGCCGACGAAGTCACTCCGGCTTTACGGCCGGTTCAGGCTCCTCCGACTGAACTTCAGTTGCCGGAATTCTACAGCAAGTACATTTCTGCCGATGGTTACCCGATTGTGGCTTCGGCCCACGTCAGCGACTATGCCCTGCGTGAAGCCGCATGGCTGGTGGATCTGCTGCTCTCGCAGCGTCCTGACATTCGTCAGGCCATGGTCCGCAGTGGTTCACGACTCTGCGTGATTGGTCATCAGGAATTCACCACAGATCTGCCCGAATTTGCGTGGCTGGGTGATCCGGCTGCCGATGGCCAGCAGGCTGAAGGCGTTTCCGCTCGGGATTTCTGGGATGCACGCGCCCGTGGCACCGGCGGTTCGGCAACCGACCCCTACTGCTCATGCGGGGAAGAAAACCTGCTGGGATATCCCGGCGACCCATACAAGGCCGAGTGCATTCTGATTCACGAGTTCGCGCACAACATCCATTTGCGCGGCATGGCCACCGTCGATCCCACGTTTGACGATCGGGTCAGGCTGGCATGGCAGAACGCCACCTCACGCGGACTCTGGGCCGGCAAGTACGCCGCCGTCAATCATCACGAATACTTCGCCGAGGGCGTGCAGTCGTGGTTTGACAACAATCGCGAAGATGATCATGACCACAACCATGTGAACACGCGGGAAGAACTGCTGGACTATGATCCAGCACTGGCAGACTTGTGCCGCGAAGTATTCCGCGACACAGAACTGCGTTACACACGTCCCGAAACGCGTCTCACGGGACATCTGGCAGGCTTTGATCCCGCCAGCAGCCCTGAGTTTCGCTGGCCGGACCGTCTGACGCAGGCCCGACAGAAGATCAGGGCCTCAGCCGAACAGCGTTCCCGCAAAGAGTCGCCGGATCAGAAACGCTGAAGGCCGGACCACACGTCCGTCAGAGGATACCCAGTTCGTGACCGACCTTCGTGAAGGCGGCAACAGCCTGTTCCAACTGAGCCCGGGTATGGGCCGCGGACATCTGCGTCCGAATACGAGCCTCACCGCGTGGAACGACCGGGAACGAAAAGCCAATCACGTAGATCCCCAGCGCCAGCAGAGCATTCGCCATCCGTGTGGCCAGGGCTGCATCGCCAATCATCACCGGTGCGATCGGATGATCACCCGGCAGAATGCGAAATCCCGCCTGCTGCATTGCCTCACGAAAGTAACGCGTGTTGTCACGCAGCTGCTCACGCAGATCCCCGGACTCGGAAATCAGATCGATGGCCGTGAGTGATGCGGCGGCAATCGGTGGAGCCAGCGAATTGGAAAACAGATACGGTCGGGACCGCTGCCGCAGCAGATCAATCAGCGGCTGGCGCCCACTGGTATAGCCCCCACTGGCCCCGCCCAGCGCTTTTCCCAGGGTCCCCGTCGTCAGGTCAATCCGCTGTGCCACGCCAAAGTGTTCCGGCGTTCCGCGTCCACCCGGTCCGATGAAACCCACGGCGTGCGAGTCATCGACAAAGATGGAGGCATTGTATTTGTCAGCAAGTTCACAGATGTCCGGCAGTCGGGCCAGATAGCCGTCCATCGAGAACACACCATCCGTGGCAATCAGACGATTACGACAATGCTGAGCCGCCTGAAGCTGCTGCTCCAGATCGGCCATGTCATTGTTACGATACCGAAAACGCTGCGCTTTGCAGAGCCGAATTCCGTCGATGATGCTGGCGTGGTTCAGCTGATCCGAAATGATCGCATCCTGCTCACCCAGCAGCGTTTCAAACAGGCCACCGTTGGCGTCAAAACAGGAACTGTAAAGGATCGTGTCGTCCGTCTGCAGAAAACTGCT